>JANMGF010001338.1:0-1067 GCA_031374535.1 Polyangium sp. (in: bacteria) | reverse complement strand
GCGCTGCACGCGTTCGCCGGGCAATCCCGGCGGACGGTCTCTTGCGCGTCGCTGAAATCGAGCCCGAAGCCGACAGCGACGCCGGCCCCGACGAGCCCGACACCTCCCGCGATCCACGTCCAGCCGGGGATCTGCCGTCCCGGCTTCCCCCCCGGGCCGTCCTCCATGGCGCCGAACGGATCCACGACGTCCGCTCCACCCGCCGAGGCAGGGCTCAGCGTGACGTCCACCGCGCGGGTTTGTCCGGTCGTGACAAGCACCTTTTGCTGGCGCTGGCCGAAGCCCGGGGCCGAGACGATGACGGTGTGTTCGCCGGGGTTCACCTTGTACGGCAGCGACACGGCGGCGCGCGGGATGATCTCCGCGTCGACCTTCACCGTGATCTCGGCCCCGGAAGGCGGGCCGTTCACGTTGATCACGAGCGAAGGGATCTTCGACGCGAGGCTCTGCGCGAGCCCCTCGGCCTCGGTCATGGCCGCGGTGAACGTCGTGTTGCCGGAGGTGTTGTCGAACCGTGTCACCTCGAGCGCGACCTCACGCGCCTCGACGAGCTGGCCCATGGCCTCGTGCACCCGCGCGAGGTCGAGCCCGGTCGAAGGCACACCCATGATGGCGTGCGCGCCCTGGCAATCCTTGAGCGCCTCCGCGAGCTTGTTCGCGCCGAGCTTGGCGCGGCAATCGACGAGGAGCTGCCGCGCCGTCTGCTTGGCAGCGGCCGAGGGTTGTTTCGCGCCCTGCGCGTGCGCAGCTCCCGAGAGCGAGAGCGCGAGCGAAACCGCGACCGTCGTCGCGAGGGCACCGAGTCGAGCTTGCGTTTGGCGCATGGAACCGTTGCTCAGAAGCCGATCGTATCCTTGCCGTTTTTGGGCGGCTTGGTCGCGCTTTTCGTGGTGGACGTCGTCGCCTGCGGTGGGGTCGTCGCGGCGGTCGTGGCGGTCGGGGAAGGCCCACGCGTGGGGGTGGTTTTGCCCGCGGCCGGGGCGCCGGCCTCGACGTTCGCGCTCGTGGTCGGCGTCGGCGTCGGCGTCGGCGTCGGGACGACGACGGGCGTCAGCGTGGGCGCGGGC
>JANMGF010001336.1:0-9001 GCA_031374535.1 Polyangium sp. (in: bacteria) | reverse complement strand
CCGGCGCGGGTGCGTCGGGGGAGGAGCAAGCGGCGGCCCCGAGGAAGAGGGCCGCCGCAGGGGAGAGGGGGCGCGAGGGCAAGCGCGAGGCGGGAGGGTCAGTCGAGGCCGAGGCGGGCGCGGGCGTCGGCGTAAGCGTCGCTCACCGAGAAGACGATGAGCTCGCGGGCCTCGGCGTTGCGTCCGATCCAGGTGATGCGCTCCTTGCCCGAGGCAGGAGGCTGGTTCGCATGGCCACCAGCCCACGCGATGCCCGTGAGCGCGATGTTGGGATCCCCGACGGCGAGCAGACCAGCACGCGCGCCCCAGCCGTTCACCGCAGTGTTGAGCGTGGAGGCGCGGTTGCCAATGTTGCCGATGACGTCGGTCGCGAGGGTACGCACCTGCGGATCGAGGTCCGCAGGCATGGCCTTGGCGATACGCGCCGCGGCGTCGTTGAGCTTGGCCGGGTCGACGCCTTGCGGGGCAAACCCAGGGCTCAGGGCCTTGAGGTACGCGGCGAGCAGTGGCCAGAGATCGATCGGCGCCGTGCGGGAGAAAGCCGAAGCGTTCGCCTGGACGACCTTGAGCGCGCGGTGGATGAGGAAGGCACGCACGGCCTCGTTCGTCGCGGTGACGAGCGGCTGGCCGATGACGATCGTCGCAGGGCTCGAGCTCGCGGCGATGCAGATAGAGCCGAGCGTCGACGACTGGAGCACCTTGAGATCGTCGATCCCATAGGTGCGCGCGAGGGCCTTGATCTCCTCGGCGAGGTGCGCCTGCGGAGGCGGGAAGGGCGTCGCGCGGACCGAGGTGAGATCGTAGGGGACGACCGTGTCGAGCATCGGCCCCGTGCGTTGCAGGAGGTCGCGGAACGCGGGGGTCATGACGTCGGGAGCGAGCAGCTCGTCGAGCGCAGGATCACCGGCCGCCGCGCCTGCGCCGGCGAGCTCGATGACGTCACCGTCGAGGGCCGAGACGCTCGCACGCGCGATGCGCGCAGCCTCGGGCCTGCCGCGGAGATCGGCGACGGTGGCGACGGTGCTGAAGAGGTACGGTTCGAAGCGGCCGGTGCCGAGCGCGCGGCGCGCATCGGCGACGGCACGATCGAGCAGCACGTTCGCAGCCTGCGCTTGATCGGTGCGCTGGTAGAAGCTCGCGAGCGAGCCGAGCGCGATGTCGTCCTTGGGCCAGGTCTTGCGAGCCTGGAGCAAGGTCTGCTCGGCCTTCTTGAGATCACCCATCGCCTCGTAGATCTCGGCGAGCTGCGTCGTGCGACGGCACTTCGCCTCGGGCTCCTCGACGTTGTTGATGAGGATCGTCTGCTGCTCGAGGGCCTTCGCCGTGTCGCCGAGGCTCTTGTAGAGGTCGACGAGGCGCTCGCGCGCAAGCTCGTTGTTCGCGAAGCGCTTCAGGACCTCCTGGTAGGAGAGCTCGGCGCGCTCGGAGTTCGGCAGCGGGCCGTTGTAGAGGTCGCCCAGGCGCATGTAGAGCTCGGCCTGGCGCTCGGGCTCGGCGACGAGGCGAGCGAGGCGGATCCAGGCCTGCTCCGCGCCGCCCCAGTCCTCTTCCTTCGCGCAGACGTCGGCGAAGACCGTGAGAGCCTCGACGTGATCGGGGCTCTGATCGAGGGCCGCAGCGAGCGCATGTTTGGCCGCCGCCGCGTCGCCGATGTCGCAGAGCGCGCGGCCACGAAGGACCTCCATCTCGACGCGCTCGGCCGGATCGGTGACGGCGTCGAGGCGTCGCTCGAGGAGAGCCGCTAGCTCGGCACGCGCGCCGCTCGCGACGTAAAGCGCCTGCAAGCGCTGGAAGACGTCGCGGTACGAGGGATCGACCGCGAAGACGTTCTCGAAGGCGCTGCGCGCGCGCTCGGCGTCGCTCGTCTTGTCGGCCCAGAGCACGGCGGCGAGGTAGAGGTTGCGGACGCGCTCGTCGGACGTCGCGCTGGTCTGCGCGGCGGCTTCGAGCTCCGTGGCCGCGCCGGACGCGTCGCCGATCTGCTCGAGGGCGCGGGCTCGTTCGAGGTGCACCACGAGGTGACCAGGGACGAGCTCGATCGCCTTTTCGAGGAGCTCGCGCGCCTTCTCGTGTTGACCCGCGCGGGTCGCCGACTCGGCGGCGCGCAGCGAGAGGGTGGCGATCTCGGAGGCACGTTCGGTGCGGTTCGCGAGCTCGATGTCGGCCTCGAGCGCGGTCGCCTCGTCGCCACGCGCGCGGGCATGCGCGGCCATCTGGCGGAGCGCCCAGAGCCCACGCGGCTCGTTCTTGTAGGCGATCTCGACCGGCTCGCGCGTCTCGTCCCAGCTCTGGAGCCGGAGGCGGAGGCGCGCGGACAGGTGCGCGTGCGCGACGGCCTCGGCACCTTCGAGCGCCTTGGCGAGCGTGAAGATGACAGGCTCTAGCTCCTCGTCGCGGCCACCCGCGATGAGGGCGCTGGCGACGCGCCGGAGCGTCTGCAGGTGCGTGGGCGTCTCTTCGAGGATCGAGCGCCGCCAGAGCAGGCCACTCGCGACGTCGCCACGACCCACCTCGTCGAGCTCGGCGAGGCGCTCGTAACTCTCGAGCCGCTCGACGGGATCTTCCGCCGCGCGCGCGTGCTGCAAGAGCGCGTCGATGAGCTCCGCCGTCCCGTGGCCCGCGAGCGCGGCGCGATAGGCAGAGAGAGGCGCCAGGAGCGTTTCGCCCGCGGCGATGGCTTGCTTGGAGAGGGCCGCGGCCTTCTCGAGATCACCCTCGCGCTCGTACTCGAGCGCGGCTTCGAGGGAGAAACGTGCGGCATCGAGGCCCGTCGACGCCGCAGCACGCTCGGCACGCCAGGACGCACGATCCGCGGGCCGCTCGGGTGAGAGACGCTCGTAGAGCTCACGCAGGCCGATGTCGTCGGGCCTCGCCTTGAGCGCTTGCGCGAGCAGGCCCGCCCCGTGCGCGGCGCCCTCCGGCGTGATGAGCGCCTCACGCACGAAGTCGCGCGCTTGCTCGATCGGATCCTCGCTCGCCTGACGGCGGAGGTGGAGCCACTCGATGAGGCCGTCACGATCGCCCACGCCGCGCGCGGTGCGCTCGCCGAGGTGGACCGAGAGCGGGAGGCGCGCGTCGATCTCGGCCGCGCCGCGGAGGAGTTTGTCGCGCTCGTCGTCGATCGAGGTGTCGGGGACCTCGACCTCGAGCAAGCGGATCGCCGCCTCCGTGAGCAGGAGCGCGGCGCGCGTGCCCGGCTCGATCGATTGCGCGACACCGGCGAGAGCGCTCGACGCGGTGGACGCATCGGCGCCCGTGGCGCGAGCGCGCGCGGCACCTTCGTGGGCCGGATCGGACTGGCGTGCGCGATCGTATCCCTCGGCCGCGAGCGCGGCGTCTCCCGCGAGCTCGGCGAGGAGCGCGCTGGCGAGCGCGCTGTCGCGATCCCCGTCCTGCTCACCGCGCCACGCAGCGACCGCACGGGCGACCTTCGCGCCGGCCTTGGACTCGAGGTCGAGCTCGAGCTTGAGCGCTCGTCCCGAGCCGCTCTCCTCGGCGTATTCGGTGTAACCGAGGATCGCCGCGGCGAGGGCGTCGCTCTCGCCGAGAGGTTTTCCATCGGGACGAACGTCGGCGAGCGCCCGGCCAAGCAAGGCGGCCGCACGTGCAGCGGGGCTGCCTGCGCCGATGACGCCGGCTCCGGAGGCGTCCGCCTCGCGGGAAGCCGCGCTCGCGGCGGCGAGAAGCGGCACGAGCTCGTCGTCGCCGGCCGCTGCGTCGACAGCCTGTTCGAAGAGCTCACGCGAGCCTCCGGTGAGCGCCGTGAGCGAGAGGCGGTCGGCCCCCGAGAACGCGATCGTGTCGCTGCCCTCGATGGCCGCTCGCGCCGCGGCGGCGTCCCCGAGCTCGATCGCGCGGGCCGCGAGGGCGCGCCGCGCGTCTGCGTCGTGCGTGCCGTCGAGCGCGCCGCGCAGCGCGTGGATCGAGCCTGGACGCGTGTCCTTGCGTGCTGCCGCGAGCATGCCCGCGAGCCAGCCTGCGCCACCCTTGAGGGACGCGGTGCTCTGGAGTCGTCCGAGGCTCGACACGGCGAGGGACACGTCCCCCGCCTCGAGAGCCGCGCGCGAGCGGAGGAGCGCGTCGTATGCGGAGACGATGCCCCGGAGGCCACGCGGCACGATTCCGCGGTGGATGGCGACCTGCGTGAACGCATCCCGCAGCGCCGAAAGCTCGGCCGCCTGGGGCGCTCGGATCTTGGTGAAGCCTTCGTCCGCGCCGCCTAGCGCCGCGCAGAACCGCTGCACGTGTGCGCGTGGATCCGAAGCGAGCCCGCGCTCTGCGAGATCCATGCGCTTCTGTGCGCCTTCCTCGTCTTCCTGGCGGATGCGCAGGACCTCGGCCCCGAGCACGGCGGCGTGGCAACGCGAGGCGGGCGTGGGCGACACGCGTGCCTCGGCGTCGAGCACCTCGACCGTGCCTTGCCAGTCCTGGTCGCGCGCGAGCAAGCCGCGGAGCTGGCGGTGCGCGAGCGGAGAGCTCGGCGCGAGATCACGCGCCTCGGCCGCGATCGTACGCGCGGTCTGCTCCTCGCCTGCCATCGCGTAGATCTCGGACACCGCGACGAGCGCTCGTGCGCGCGCAGCCTTGTCCTCCATCGCCTCCGCTTCGGCGCGTAGCCACGCCGCCCGCTCGGCCCACGCGTCACGCTGCTGCGTCCGCACGAGGTGCGCCGTCGCGTCCTGCTCGTCGTCGAACGTGGGCGCGGCCGCGGCGGGCGTGCGCGAGCGCCGCGAAGGCGCGGCCGGGACGTCGTCCTCCTCCTCGGCCTCGATCTCTTGCTCTTGCGCGAGGGCCGCCGCCTGCGGCGTCTCCCCCTGCGCTTCGGGCGCGGCGGGCGTGATCGCCTCGGCCTCCGCGGCTGGCGGCGCCTTCGTCTCGTCGACGAGGGCCTCCACCAGCCCGTCGCTCTCCTCCGGCACCGTCGGCATTTCATGCCGAGTGTCGGCCGACACGCGCGTCGTTTCCTCGCCGATCACCGGGTCGCGGCGGTTGGACCGCAGCGACGCCATCAGCTCCTCGGGGACGTTCGCCATGATGGTCGCCGCATCATCGTCGTCGTCGTCGATCGCGTCCTCTGCGAGGTCGATTTCGTCTTGGGGCTCGCTCACGGGACTTTGATCCTTTGCTCCAGAATCGTCGCTCACCGAACACCCATGCCGAGCTTCTTGCGTAGCTCGAGGTAGCTGGGGGAAAGCACGAACGAGAGAAGGCGGCGCGCGCGCTCGCTCTCGGTAACCACCGAGCCGAGCTGATCCCGCGGCACGCCCACGATGTCACTCAGCACGATCGACACGTCACCGGCGGAGATCACCGCCATACGATCCAGGCTGCGCCGTGCCGCGCCCGTCCATGCGCGGGCGTCCTGCTTGCTCGCGACGACCTTCTGGCAAACCTCGCCGATGCTCTTGCGAACCTTGCGCGAGATCTCTTTGTGCACGGCGCGCTGGATCTCGCCGTAGACGGCGTACCCAGGGTTCGCGACCTTGATGTCGACCTCGTTGCACGCCGCGATGACCACGGACGCGACCGTGGCCTCGTCGCGCGTCCGGAGCGACGTGATCCCGCGCCGGAGCGCGAAGACCGTCCTCGCCAGGGCCGAGCGCGCTGCCGCGTCGAGGGGCGTCGTGATTCCGGAGCCGATGACGATCGCGGGCACCTCACCGGAGACCCCGTGCACGCCCTTCGGCTCGGGCCCGCCGACGTAGAGCTCGAAGTCACCTTCGAAGCCCACCGCGCCCATCCACTCGGCGACCGCCACGTGCAGCGGGTGTCCGCCGCGCGAGTCGACGCGCTCTTTCTTGCCCACGTTGAGCGAGCCCAGCGTCGGGCCGAGCGCGAGCGTCACCGTCTCGGCCATCAGCACGAAGAGCTCCGCGATCGGGCCTCCGTCCTCGGGATCGGCGATCTCGGCCATGGCCTTCGCGTCGAGCGCGATCTGGGGCCTCGCGGCGACGCGCCCGTCGATCCGCTTGAGCTCCGTGGAGATCGCGTCGTCGTCGCGGCCGAGCGAGACGAGGCAGCCGAGCGTCGCCTGCCGGAGCGCCGCGTCTTGCCCCGCCTGCGCGATCTTCGCGAGGCGCTCGACCCGGTCGGCGTCGCACGGATCCTCGGCGAGCTTCTGCACGAGCAAGGACTTCGCGCGCCCGAGCAGGCGCTGGCGCAGCGACGCCTCGTAGCTCGTCGTGAGCACGAGATCGAGCGCCTCGCCGTCGTCTGGCGACTCGTCGAGCAGCTTCACGACCGCGGGTTCGGCCTTGAGCGGCTCGCCGATTTTGTCGCGCCAGATGGCCATCGCGAGACGCGCGGCCTCCATGCGACCTTCGCGCTTCTCACGCTCCTGCATGAGCTGCTCGAGGATCGCCGTCGCGCGCGACCACGCGCCGGTCTTCGCCGCGACACGCGCGAGGCGCTCGCGCACGGGCGGCGTGGACAGACCGGCCTCGTGCAGGCCGACGAGCACCTTGAGCGCCTTCTCGGGGGCGTTCAGCTTGTTCTCGAAGATGTCCACCGCGGCCACGCCGGACATCAGCCGCTGCTGCGTCGGTGCCTCGCCGATGCCGGAGAGACGACCGAGCAGATCGGCGGCCTCGGCGAACTTGCCCATCGTGATCGAGATCTCGCCCGAGAGCGCGAGCGCGCCGACGTGGTCGGGCTCGAGCATCGTGACGTTCTCGAGCGCCGAGAGCGCGCCCTCGCGATCTCCCTTCTTGCGGAGCACGCGCGCGCGCTCCCAGAAGAGCTTGCCGATCTCCGCCTCGTCGTCGGCGACGTCGAGGCGACGCCCGATGATGTCGAGGAGCTTGTCGTCCTCGTTGCGCGAACGTACGCGGCGGAAGAGTTTGTCGAACGCGATCGAACGGCTCGGATCCCGCTCGAACGCGCGCGCGAAGGAGATCTCGGCGTCGTCGTGCGCGTCCGTGTGATCGAGCAGGAGCACGCCCGCCATCTCCCAGAACTCCGCGCCGCGCGCGTCGTCCTTGTTGAGAGAGCCGAGCTGCGCGAGCGCGAGCGCGGTCGAGACGTGGTCACCCAGCGCCTCGCTCGCGGCGCGCACGCCCTCCCACGACACGATGTCGTCCTGGCGACGCTCCACGGCGGCGCGGAAGGTGGCGAGCGCCGCATCGACGTTGCCCGCCGCGAGCTCCGACCACCCGGAGAGCGCAGCCGCGTCGTTCCCGGCCTCCTCGCCGAGCGCCCCGCCCACGTTTTGCAGGGCAAACGCGCGGCGGCGCGGATCGCAGCCGGGCATCGCGAGCTCCAGGTTCGCGAGGCGCGTCGCGTCCGACGTACCGGCGAGCAAGGGTTGCGGCGTGCTCGGTTGATCCAGCATCGCCACGAGCGCGGCCGACGCTTCCATCGCCGACCACGGCTCGTCGTCGAGGAACGAGCCCACCGCGCGGCGAGCGGTCACCTCGGCCTCCCGATCCTTGGCCACGAGCGACGCACCGAGCCACTCGAGCGCGGCGTAGAGCTTGGGCTCCGCGTCTGCCCACGCAGCCGCGCGCGAAACGGCTGCGCTCGCGTCCTGATCGACCGCGCGTGCCAGCCGGTACGCCTCGGCGCGCGCGATCGCCGTCGCCTCGTCGCCCTGATCCTCGAGCCTGTCGAGCGCGCGATCGATCGCCGCCCGATCCCCCAGCGCCTCGGGCCACGTGAGCCGCGCGAGCCCCGCGGCGACCGTGATGTCGCCCGAGCCCTCGGCCTCCGTCGTCTCCAGCGCCGCGAGCGCCTCGGCGCGATCGCCCGCCTCGCCCTGGCCAACCTCGAGGCCGAAACGCTCGAGCGAGATGCTGGCCGGATCGGCGCCCGTCTCCGCGGCCGTGAGCAGCGCGCGACGACGGCCGTCGAGGCTGTCGGGATCGGCCCCGCGGAGCGCCCACGCGAGCAGCGCCGCAGCAGCCTTGGGTGCACTGCCACGCGCTTGCTCGATGAGCTCGATCGTCTTGTGTCGATCGCCGACCCGCCAGGTGAGAAGTGCAGCTTCCAGGTAGAGCGCTGCGCCGAGATCGATGTCCTCGGTCGCCGTCGCGCACGCCGACAGCACCGTCGACGCGGCCGCGAGGTCGCCTGCGCGATGCTCGAGCTCCGCCAGGAAAAGCGCCACCACCTCGTCCGACGGCTGCGCCTCGTGCAGCTCACGCAGCCGCACACGCGCACGGTCCACGTCGCCTGCACGCGAGCTGCGCAGTGCAGCTACCACCCAGAGACCACGCGCGAGGTTCGGGTCCGTCTCGACCTTCGCCAGCTCCTCGATCGTCGCGGCCATCGGCCGGTACACGAGCGCCTCGCCCGACGCGGGTTTCTTCGCGCCGAGCGCGTACGCCGCGAGCACACGGCCGAGCCACGTCGATGCACCCACGGAGTCGCCGTCGAGCGTCGCGAGCTTCGAGAACGCCTCGGTCGCGCCGGCTGCATCACCACGAAGCGCGCGGCTCCTGCCGAGCTCGAACCAGAGGCTCGCCTCCTCGCCTTGCTCCGCGCCGCTCGCGACGAGCTCCGCCGTCACCTGCTCGTACCACGCCGCGTCCCCACGAACGGAGGCCAGGGTGCGGGCGACCCGCGCGATCAAGGAGGGCGCCGTGCCGAGCGCTCCGGCCCGCGCGAGCGCGGCCTTTGCGGCATCCGAGTCCCCTGCCTGGCAAGCCCAGACGTAGGCCGCGAGCAGCTCCGCGCGCGCCTTCGCTTCGTTCGTCGGGCATGCCGCGCCCGACGCCTCCAGCGATCGCGCGAGCGCCGCCGGATCTTGCGCGTCGCTCAGCAGATCGTGCTCGAGCGCGCGCGCCATGATCGCCGCCGGGTCCGCCTCGAGCGCGCTTCGCAGCGCGGCGAGCGCGCCGTCCCGATCGTTGTCGAGCATCGCCGCTTCGGCGACGCGTAACCAAAGCGCCGCGGCGCCTGGCCCCACGACACCTCGCGCGAGCTCGGCCCGTGCCAGCTCCGCGGCTCCCTTCGCGTCGCCCATCGTCTCCAGCGATGTGAGACGCGAGCGCGCGATCACCGA
>JANMGF010001314.1:0-1260 GCA_031374535.1 Polyangium sp. (in: bacteria) | reverse complement strand
CCACACCCGCAGAAATGGCACCATTCGTATCGCCCGACCGGAGCCGCGGCGCCATCACCTCCTGGATCACCCGCGAGGCGATCGCGTCCGGCACCCGATCCTCGAGCCCGTAGCCCACTTCGATATCGATCTTCCGGTCTTTTGCCAAAACGAAGACCACCAGCCCGTCATCCAGCCCCTTCCGCCCGACGCCCCACGCCTGGAACGTCCGGACGGCCCAATCCTCGAGCGCGGCGTCCCCGATCGTGTCCCCGATCCACACCACGACCTGGTGCCCCGTCTCGCGCTCGTACTGGGCGAGCCGAGCATCGAGCTGCTTTTGCGTATCCGGCGAGAGAAACCCCACCGTATCCGTGACGTGGCGATCGGGCGCTGGTGGAAGGGGCGCTTCGTCCTCGCCGCGGGCGAGCCCGACGAAGGCGAGCCACGCGGCGAGGACGAGGAATGTGACGGCGCGAATCATGCGGCCCGGTCAGAATTGCACGGCGGGCGGCCGATCGGCGCCGGCCGTGGCCCGGAAAAACGTCTTGGTGGCGAAACGCTCCCCGAACATGTCCGCGATGAGGCTCGTCGGGAAGCGACTCCGTGTCGTGTTGAAATCGCGCGCCACCTCGTTGTACCGCATGCGTTCGACGGCGATCCGGTTCTCGGTGCCCTCGAGCTGGGCCTGGAGGTCGCGGAAGTTCTGCGTCGCCGAGAGCTCGGGGTATCTCTCGACAACCACGAAAAGGCGACCCAGGGCCGAGGAGAGCTGGTCCTGCGCGGCCTGGAATTGCTCCATCGCCACCGGATCCTCGGGGGCCGCGGCGGTGGTCCCGCCCGGAGCGCCGCCCGGAGCTCCGCCGCCCGTCACGGCCGCGGCGCGATTTCTCGCCTCGGCCACCTGGACGAACGTATCCCGCTCGAAATTGGCCGCGCCTCGAACGGTCTCGACGAGGTTCGGCACCAGATCGAGGCGCCGCTGGTAGACGTTTTCGACTTGCGCCCATTGCTGCTCGACCTGCTGATCGAGCGTCACGAGCCGGTTGTACGTGCCGATGCTCGCGCCTGCGACGACGAGCACCAGGATGAGGACGCCTGCGAGGACGAAGAGGGCCTGCTTCATCGATACCCCCGTGCACACGGCACATGCCGCGCCGCTGGCCAAGCATGCACGGACCGTGCTGGAGGGTTCGACGCGTCAGCTCCTCCGCTTGCGCCTCCGTAGGGCCATGGATGCCGCGGCGAGAATCACGCCGAGGCCGCCTGCCGCGCCTGTTT
>JANMGF010001298.1:0-1482 GCA_031374535.1 Polyangium sp. (in: bacteria) | reverse complement strand
GCGCTCGCCCACATCGAATCACTGGACACGCGCGGACGTTCGTTCGACGAGGCGATTCGCGCGTTTCTCGCCGATGATTTCCTGCGCTTCCCGAAAGCGCCCGAGCCCGTGCCGCGCGAGCACCTCGAAAACGGGCGCCGGCAGGGTGCTCAAGACCTCGCAGAACAGGGCTTCGGACGCGCGCCCTCTCGCCTGCGAGGACTCCACGATGGCGTCGAAGAGCTCCGCATACGTTTCCACCTGGGAGGCCAGGAGCCCACGCACCCAGGCGTCCGCGTGGCGCGGAAGGCGACGGTCGATCTGCGCCGGACGGGCAATGGCGAAGGCGGCGAGGAGCGGGTGGTCGGCAAGGTCGGGCGAGGAGCGGAGACGCGCGCCGCGCTGGACGGCCGCGAGCGGGTCGTTCGTGCGGGCGTCGTAGACCCAAGGATCGACGAGCCCGTGGGGGTGATCGATCCGCACGCCGTCGTAAGCCTCGAACATGCCGGCCATGCGGGCGCGCAGGAAATCACGGGCGCCGGACGCGTGCGTGGGATCGAGGACGGGATATCCCCAGGGTTGTCCCTCGGGGTTGGTCCGGCTCGGCGGGGCGCCCATGCGGTAGCCCGGGAGGAGGATCGAAAGGTTTGCCCATTCGTCCTCTGGCGCGAGGCCAATGGCGAGGTCGCCGTAGAGAGCGAGGCCAAGCGAAGCGAGCGAGGATCGCAGGGCCGCGTGTTGCTCGCGCGCCACGAGCTGGCGGAAAGCGTGGGCCTCGATGGCCTCGGCGTGGCGGGTCCGGAGCGCCTCGAGGCGCGTGGCCGCCGCGGCCTCGCCGCCGGGCAAGGGCGCGAAGAGGCGCGCGTCGAGGGCAGGCCAGTCCTTGAAATGGCCGCTCCCGTGCGTGGCCGCGAGGCGCTCGTAAAGCGCGTCTCGCTCGATCCAGCCTTCATGGCGCGCGCGGAGGTCTTCGAGCCGCGCTGCGAGGGAGGTGACCGCGGGAGACGGGGAGCCCCGCCGACGTTTGTCCTGGAATGCCACGAAGGCCTCGTCGAGCGCGCGGCGCACGGCGGCGTGGGCATGACGGTGGTGGGCACGGCCGGAGGGAGCGCGGGGGCGATCGAGGACGAGGGACCAAAGCGTCTCGGGGCGGAGGAGCCCGCCCCAGGCCGGATCGTGGGCGAGGGGCGCGAGCGCGATGGAGACGGTGGCACGCGAAAAGGCCGCGCCGTCGTAAGGCGAGGGGTTGTCCGCTCCCAGCTCGCCTTGGGGCCCGAGCAGGACGGCGCTGAAGCCGAGGTCACGCGCGAAGCGGAAGAACCGCCCCGCGCCACAGCCGAAGGGGGATCCGCGGCCGATGTCCTCGTCGGAATCGGCCGGGAAACTCGCGTCATGGATGGCGAGGACGAAACGCTCGACCTCGAGGAGGCGGAGGGCCTCCCGGGCGAGCTCACGTTCCTCGGCGCGGGCGTTCATGGCGGGGTTACATCGTACCGCGCGGCG
>JANMGF010001293.1:0-3336 GCA_031374535.1 Polyangium sp. (in: bacteria) | reverse complement strand
GTCGCCTGGAGGAGCGACTCGTTTCCGTTGTGTACCAGGACGTTGCCGTAGACCTCGACGAGCGCGCCGGCTCCAGGGCCGCTCGGGGGCGGGCCGCCGACGAAGAGGTTCGGCCGTGCGCCATCGGGGCTCGGCTGATCGTCCTTCAGGAAGACGTTGTGCCGGATGATCGTGCGCGGCGCGTCGACGCTCGGCAGCGCGGCATGGGCAGGCCACACGTTCTGGTTCTTGATCTGCATGCCGTAGCCAATCGTGCGCTTGATCAGGTTGTATTCGATGACGCCGGCCACGAAGGGATCGGCGTAGTTCGAGTTGCCGAAGTAGATGCCCGTGCCTGCGCCGTCGATGACGTTGCGGCGGACGATCCAGCCGTAGGTCGGGGTCTTCGTGGAGATGCCGACGGTCTGCTGCGAGCCGTTCTGGCCCACGAAGGTGCAGCCCTCGATGCGCACGTGGTGCACGACGTTGTTCATGCCGCCCTTGGCGCTCACGCCGAAGACGCCGGGGAGTCCCTTGCCGTCGACGGTGATGCTCTCGACGGCCACGTACGAGGCGTTCAGGAGCTCGACCGTGTTGCAGCAGGCGTTCCCCTCGAAGATCGCGGGCGCGCCGGAGGAGGGGCCGCGGACGGTGATCCATGCGGCGTCCATGCCGTTGAGGTTCGTGATCGGCAGGCCCTGGGTGTACGTGCCCGCGGCGAGGACGAGTGTGTCGCCGGGCTGGAGCGTGGGCAGGAGATCCCGATAGTTCGACGGGGTGGCGTCGATGTCGGCCGCGCTCGCGGCAGCAGCCGAGAAGAAGAGGGAGAGGAAGGCGAGAGAAGAGCGGAGCTTACGCATGGCCCGCATCGTAGCGAAGCCGCGCGCCGAGCGATCCTCAACGCCGCTGATCGATGTGGACCTTCACGTCGACGGTCTCGCGTTTCATGTCGAGATCCACCGAGGGAGTGACGTCGACGAGGCTGCCGCGCTTCTCGTGGAACGATCGGATCCGCTCGATGTCTGCGGCGGCGGTCGCGCGGGAGAAGACCGCGCCTGGTTTGAGGGTCCAGAGCTCGTTCGTGTAGGTCTTCGTCGGGCCGAGGAGGTCCCCCTCGAACGAGACCTTGCCCAGTCGGAAGGTGGGGCCCTCGGCCACGCGGAGGACGATCTCCACGGCGGCGCCGTCCTCTTGAAGGACGATCTCAGGCTCCGAGACCGCCGTCGTGAGCTTGCCCTGGTCGTAGCCGGCCGCCGTGATGACGAGGGCGTCTCGCTCGAGCGCCGGGCGATCCAGAGGCTTTCCGACCGTCGTTAGCATCAGGGACGAGAGCTCGCGCGCGCGCTCCGCCGAAGGGCCCTCGAAACGAACGGAGCGCACGAGCGCGCGTGGGCCGGACGTGACGCGAAGGACGATGGCCACGCCGTTGTCGCGCGGCGCCATGTCGAAGTCGACCTCGGCGAGGAGGTAGCCGGCTTCTCGCATCTTGTGCGTCGCATCGGCCTTCATCGATCGGAGAAGCGCGGGATCCGCGACCTCGGGTCGCTCGAAGAGCACGCCCCCGGGCAACGTGCCGGGATCATCGGAGCCACGGATCTCGAAGGAGACGACGGGGGGCCGCATCCGGACGTGGTAGACGAGCACCACGCGGGTGCCTTCTTCGCGGAAGACGGTCACGTCCTCGACGCGGCCGTCGGCGTAAATCAAGCGCAGGTCGTCGTCGATTCGTTGGTCGTCGAACGGCTTGCCGATCCCGTGCTTCACCCGCGTGCAGAGGTCGGAAGGCAGGCGCGCGCCGCGGATCTCGATCCGAGCCACTTGATCCGCCGGCACGCTTCCTCTCGTATCCGCGCAGACGAGCACGGGATCCAGTGCCGCAACAGGTTCGTGTTTCGCAGGCGTGTCCCGCTTCGGCGTCGTCGTGCGTGCGCTCGCGTCGGCGCCCCCGCCGCAAGCCGTCGTGCCGAGGGCGAGGAGCAACGCGAGGACCAGGCCGGCGCGCGGGATCACAGCCGCACCTCGATGTGCACCTCGCGCCGGATCTCCTCGATCATCACGCGCCTCGCCTCTTCCATTTGCGTGTCCGTCATCCCCGCCCCCCCGTTCTTGCCGGCGAGGTAGAGGCGGAGGAGCTTGTGGGAGACGATCTGCCGCCGGATCTCCTCCCGGTAGTCGGACTCGGGCAGGCCGGTCGCTCGAGCTTCGGCGAGCAAGGCTTCACGCGTCAGGCGGTTCGACTGCGCGATCGTATCGAGGGCGGCCTCGATCTCGCTCTCCGTCACCGAGATCGAAGCCATCCGTGCCCGCCGCGCGATCAGCCGCTCCTCGATGAGACGGTCCACGAGTTGCCGGTACGCTTGGGCCTCCGCCACCGACCGCTTCGCTTCTTCGAGCGAGGCGAGGCTCAGGAGGAAAGGCGCCATGCGCCGCCGTAGCTCGACGAGCGTGATCACCTCACGATCGACGACGGCGACGATCCTGTTGACGACGACGCGGCGAACGGGCTCGGCGTTCGCGGATTTCGTCACCGGGGGCCCCACGAGCACGGCGCCGAACACGAGGACGAACACAAAGGCAAGCCGTCGAGGCGACATCACGCATCATGCTACGATCGTGGAGGACACGATGACTACGTTTGCACGGTTCGATCGAGCGGGACGCGTGGCCTTCGCGCGCCTCGAAGGTGAGAGGCTCATGCGGATTGCGGGTGCTCCATGGGAGCGGCCCGACGAGACGGGAGAGGAGGTCCCGCTCGCCGGGGCGCGCCTTCTCGCGCCGGTCACGCCCACCAAGATCGTGTGCGTGGGTCGGAACTACCGGGCGCACGCCGCCGAGCTCGGGAACGACGTCCCGCCCGATCCTCTCCTCTTCTTCAAGCCGCCGTCGTCGATCGTGGGGCCGGACGAGGCGATCGAGTTGCCCTCCGAGAGCAGCCGCGTCGATCACGAGGCCGAGCTCGGCGTGGTGATCGGCGCGCGTTGTCGTCGCGTCTCCGAGGAGCGCGCGCTCGATTTCGTCTTCGGGTACACGTGCGTCAACGACGTCACAGCGCGTGATCTGCAGAAGAAGGACGGCCAGTGGGCGCGGGCGAAGGGGTTCGACACGTTCTGCCCCACGGGCCCGCTGCTCGTCACAGGCCTCGATCCACGCGCGCTCGATGTACGTTGCCGCGTGAACGGAGAAACACGGCAGGACGGAAATACGCGCGACATGATGTTCTCCGTCGCGCGGCTCATCGCTTACATCAGCGGCATCATGACGCTCGAACCCGGCGATCTCATCGCCACGGGCACGCCGCATGGCGTGGGGCCACTCGTGTCCGGCGACGTCGTGGAGGTCGAGGTGGAGGGCGCGGGG
>JANMGF010001291.1:0-2077 GCA_031374535.1 Polyangium sp. (in: bacteria) | reverse complement strand
GCCCGCGCCCTGCGCGCGGAGGGCCTCGTTCAACATCAGCTTGAGCTCCGCCAGCATCTCGCCCTTGCGTCGCATGAGACACCTCTCCCGATCCGGCATGGCTCCGCCTCGGCCGCGCACCACGCGCGATGCCCCATGGGTCGGTCTTCGCCCACCGACCGCATTTCGCGGGCCGGTTCGCCGGTACACGACGTCCCCTATCCGAGGCGCGCGCGTTCGGCCAAATTCTCGATCGTTTTCGGGAGGTGCTTCGGGAGGTGCTTCAGCGGGTCAGGACGAGCTGCCCTGCGCGAGGCGACCCAGCGCGCTGTCCGCGAGCGTCGGATCGAGGCGGCCGAGCGCCAGCGTCGGGCCCTTTTGCGGCACGAGCACGACGCGGCAACGACCATGACCCACGGGCATCAGGTTGGTCAGGGCGAAGTCGATGGCCACGGACGCGGCCACGACAAGCGCGCCCATGCCGAGGAGATCGGGCGAGCCGGCGCGGGCGCCGTCCACGAAAAGCGAGATGCCCACGTAGCTGCCGAGCGCGAGCGCGAAGAGGCCCGCGTACATCGCGAGCCGCGGATAACGCACCTCGCGGGCCACACGCGTGAGGCCTTCGACCGGGAAGACGATCTCCCGCTCGCGCACCGTTCGTCCGAGCAGCTCCGTCTTTGCCAGCACCGTGATCGAGCGCGGCGAGACACGCATCTCCGCGGGGGTGCGGTACCGCAAGACGACGCGCCCGAGCAGGCGGACGACCGGTACCAGGAAGAGGAGCCCCGTCACGGCGAGGAGCACCAGCGCGACGGGGCCACGCGGCGGTGGGACGAGCTCTCCGGCGGCAGCGGCGGCCCCGGGGCTTCGCGCGTCCTGGAGGAGCGCGCGTACGACGGGATCACGCGCCTCGGCGACGATCGCCCTCGCCTCGTCCCTGGCTGCCGAAGACGAGCTCGCGCCGAGCGAGGCCGCGACCACGATCGCCCCGGCGCGACCCACCAGCGGGGCTCCGCCTTCATCGACCCTTCGCACGAGCGCTGCGGCCTCGCGCCACAGACCATCCGCCTTCGGCCCGAGGGCCGCATCCACCGCGGAGAACGCGTCGAGCGGCGTGTGCGCGGCGACCCACGCGAGCGCCTCGACCACCCGCCGCTCGGCCTCCACGCCCTCCGGCACGGCGAGCGCGATCCCGCGGGCGAGCAGCGCCGACAAGAGCGCGCGCGTCGCGGGCCCCGTGGGCTCGTTCGGGCTCCTTTCGAGCGAGGCGAGCACGTTCCCGAACGGCGTCTCGGCGTCCTCGACCGAGAGCCCGAGCCTCGACGCGGCGTCGCGGGCACCGTCCGGCAGCGAGGTCCTTCGTTCATCGGCGCAGGCGAAGGCGATGGCGTGGACGAGGCGGGCGAGGTCGTCGCCGCGCGGATGACCTGCGAGCTCGGCGAGGACGGCGTGGGGCGTTTGATCGGCAGGCATGGCTTCCGTGCTCTCTCGCGCGTCGCGCGCGGGTCGACTTAACCGAACGCGCGCGCCCTGGCTAGTCTTCCGGACCTTTCGAAGGCCTCGTCCTGGGGGCTTCCCCGCGTCAATGCGCTTTTTTCCCCGTCCCCTGGGCGTCCTTCGCCTGCTTGGCGAGCTGCTGCTCGGCGGCGCTCATGATGTATTTGAGCTGCTGGTTCGTCACGTGCGTGGCGGCGCGGATCAAGTCCCCCTCGGCGGCGAACCGAATCGGGGCGAAGAGCTCCTGCCGTACCGTCTTGAAGAGGAGGTCCACCTCCACCGTCCGGAACCCCTCGATCACCGCGCCGAGCTTGGAAGCGTGCTCGCGGGCCAGGCCTGCGTCTTTGTCGAGCGCCTCGAGCAGCACGTCCGCCCCGCCGTCGTCCGTCGGCGTCACCGAGACCCGCAGCCATTTGAACGTGTCTGGGATCTCGAACGGCAGGCCCTTGAACGCTCGGTGTGGCGTGAGCATCGAGATCGCGATCCCCACGGCGCTCGACTTGTTGAAGCCCTTCGTCGACTTCACCTTCGCGAGCTCGCCCTTCGCGTCTGCGGGCAGGACGACGAGGATCCGTTTGCCGGGGACGAGGGCGAAGATGCG
>JANMGF010000111.1:0-4240 GCA_031374535.1 Polyangium sp. (in: bacteria) | reverse complement strand
GGCTCACCTGAAAACGTGACATGAGCGGCTCGGGCTCGGAGACGATGAGCCGCTCGAAGGTGGCCTTGTCCCAGTGCACGTAGCCCTTCTCGGGCGGCTTCTTGCGCACGATGCGCTTCTTCTTGGCGGCGTCGTTGCCCGCCTTGGCCTCGAGGCGGAGGTTCTCGATCGCGTGCTCGGGCGCCTGCGCGATGACGGTGCCGCGAACGTCAAAACCCTTGCGGCCGGCGCGCCCCGAGATCTGCTGGAAATCGCGCACGCTCAAGATGGCCGTCTTTTGCCCGTCGAATTTGCAGAGCTTGGTGAAGAGCACCGTGCGGATCGGGATGTTCACGCCGACGCCGAGCGTGTCTGTCCCGCAGATGACCTTGAGCAAGCCCTTCTGCGCGAGCTTCTCCACGAGCAGCCGGTACTTCGGCAAGAGCCCCGCGTGGTGCAGCCCGATCCCGTGGCGCACGAAGCGCTGGAACTCCTTGCCGTAGGGGCTATCGAGCCGCACGCCCTCGAGCGCCTTGGCGATCGCGCGTTTCTCGTCCTTCGACGCGTAGTCGAGGCTCATGAGGTTCTGCGCCTCCTCGGCCGCCGCGCGTTGCGTGAAGTTGACGATGTAGATCGGCGCGCGATCCTTCTCGACGAGGTTCGCCACGGTCTCGTGCAGCGGCGTCTCGCGGTACTCGAAGTCGAGCGGGACGGGCCGGATCTTCGAGCGCACGAGCGCCGTCTCCTTGCCGTTCAGATCCGTGAGGATCTTGGCGAACGCGTCCGCTCCGCCGAGCGTCGCGGACATGAGCAGGTACGTCGCCTGCGGCATCGTGAGCAGCGGGACCTGCCACGCGACGCCGCGCTCCCGGTCGGCGTAATAATGGAACTCGTCCATGATCACGTAATCGACGTCCGCGCGTTCGCCCTCGCGCAGCGCGATGTTCGCCAGGATCTCCGCCGTGCAACACACGATCGGCGCGTCCCGGTTCACCGACGCGTCGCCCGTCATCATCCCGACGTTGTCCGGGCCGAAATCCCGGCAGAGCGCGAAGAACTTCTCGCTGACGAGCGCCTTGATCGGGCACGTGTAGAACGAACGCTTGCCCTCGGACATCGCAAGGAAGTGCATCGCCGTCGCGACGAGCGATTTGCCCGACCCCGTGGGGGTGTTGAGGATCACGTTTTTGCCCCCAACGATCTCGAGCAGCGCCTCTTCCTGGGCCGGGTAGAGTTCGAGCTCTTTTTCGGCGACGTAGTCGAGGAACCGATCGAAGACGAGCGTCGGATCGGCATCGTCCGGGGCGGGAAGGCGGCTTGCCAGGGGGGTTTGGGGGCGCAGCTCGGCTCCGCCGAGCGAAGCCCCCATGTGAGAAGAGAGCGTCGGCACGGCGAGCGTCATGCCATAAAAGGCCGCGGAGGGCTTGCGTCGGCGATCCTCCTTTGCGACCGGGGGGTGGTTGCGCTACCCCCGTCAGGGTGCGCGAAGGCCAGGCGAGCGACGTGGACGATCGAACGGAAGGTGGCGCTCGCGCTGCGATCCGGGGCATCATGATCGGCGGAGCACGGTGTTGGTGAAAGGCCCGGGAGGGAGCGCGTGAGCGCGGACAATCGCGAGGGAGCTCTGCCGTCGAACGGGGCTTTGGGGGCAGGCACGGGCACGCCCGCGGAGCCGTCCGTGGAGCCTGGAGGGGCCGGCGATCCGCTGGGCGAGAGCGTGATCACGTCGCATGGCGAGCGAGAAGCGCGGGCCTACGTCGCGCCGATCGAGGTGCCGAAGCGGCAGCGCCTGAAGACCATGGACATGGCCAAGGTGCGGATCTCGGCCGACATGAAGGTCGAGATCGCGGACACGCGCCACATGCCGACGACGAAGATGGAGCTGCCTCCGGGTGGTCTACGTCCGCCGCCGCCGCCGCAAGCCGAGGTCTCCGGTCCGGCGTCGAGCCCGTGGACGGCGAGCGCGGGCATCGATCGATCGATGTTGCCCTCGGCGTCCCTCGGCCCCGCGATGCCGCCCCCGGGCTCGCGTTCGGCGGCACAGCAGTCCTCGCAGGACGACGAAGAAGGCGGGCGCGGCCTCGGGATCTGGATCGGCGTGGTGCTCATCGCGGCGCTGCTCGGCGGCGGCGCGGCGTATCTCCTGCGCGGCAAGGTCGCGGGGAGCAACACGTCCGGCGTCTCGTCGAGCGCGCCGATCGCGGTGACCGTTCCGACGACGCCGGGCAAGGTCCCGCTCCCGCCGGTGACGGCCGAGCCTGCGAGCAGCGAGCCCGCGACGACCGCGGAGCCCGAGCCCACGGAGGACACGACGGCGGCGCCCTCGACGTCCGCGGCGCCCGCGCAACCCGGGGTGAAGCCTGTGACGACGGCGCCACGCAGGCCGCCGACGACCAAGCCGACCGCGACGGCCACGCCCACCACGACGGGCTCGGCGCCGAAGCGCCTGTTCTAGAGAGTGTCTGCCAGCAAGCGAGGGGATGAGGATGCGATCCAAGGCTTTGCTTTCGACGATGAGCGCGCTGCTCCTGCTCGTGGGTGCGTCGCCTGCGGCGGCGGACGACACGACGAGGGCGGCCGAGCTCTTCGCGACGGGCAACAAGCTCTTCGACGAGCAGAAGTGGTCCGAGGCGGAGGCGTCGTACCAGGCCGCGTGGGATCTGCGGAAGAGCTTCGATCTCGCGGGCAACCTGGGTGACGTCGAGATGACGCTGGGCCAGTTCCGCGACGCGGCCGAGCACCTGTCCTACGCGATCGAGGAGTTCCCCGCCGGCGGCAAGCCCGAGGTGCGCGAGGCGCTGACGAAGCGGCTGGAGGAAGCCAAAAAGCAGGTCGGCACGGTGACGGTCGGCACGAACATCGGCGGCGCGAAGATCTACGTGGACGGGCGTCTCATGGGTCAAGCGCCGCTGGCGAAGCCAGTCTTCGTGGACCCGGGCAAGCGGGTGCTCGAGGCGAGGCTCGCGGGGTACGACGACGTGTTGAAGACGATCGACGTGGAGAAGGCGCAAGCGCAGGAGGTGAGCCTGGTGCTGGTGCCAAAGCTCGGAGGCGGGGGATCGGGCGGCGGGAAGAGTGTGGCGATCATCGCGGCAGGGGCGGGGCTCGGGCTGATCGGGATTGGGACGGGGGTTGGGCTTTTGGTGGCGGCGGGGAGCGCTGACCAGGACGCAGAGGCCCTCGACAGCTCCATGCCCGACGCGGCGTGCAACCCCGCGCACCCGAACCACGCCGAAAATAAGGCGAAGTGCGCGACGTTGCTCAGCACCCTGCAACGCAAAGATACGTTCTCCAACATCGGCACGGGTGTGCTCGTCGCGGGTGGCATCTTCGCGGTGGGCACGGTGGTCTATGCATTGTTGCCGGCGAAGAAACGGGCCACGATGGGGCTCACCGTCGTGCCCACGGTGGGGCCGACATTCGCGGGTTTCGCTGCGACTGGCCAATTCTGAGCGGAGTGTTCCCGCAACGCAGCTGCCTGCTCATTCGGCAGCTGCCTTGACATCTTGCTTTCAATGACTTCCGGAAAGGGAGATAGGCCCATGCACACTCGTCATACCACCATCGCTTCCCTCGGGATCCTCGTCACAGCGGGCTTCTGGCAGATGGCGGGCTGCTCGGCATCGGCAGACGACTGCGGTCGCAACAATATATGCCTGGAGGATGGCAAGCCGTTCGGTAGCGTCGTGGAGCCTCCGCCGGGATGCGCGGCGTCGCCGAAGGACGATCGCGACGTGATCAAGGACGAATGCGGGTTCTTCGTCTCGGTGGCGGGCGATGACGCGAATGCCGGCACGGCGGACAAACCTTTCAAGACGGTCGGCAAGGCGGTGGACGCCGCGAAGTCTGCGAAGGCTCGTGTCTACGCGTGCGCCGACGGGACTTATGCGGAGCGCGTGGAGATTCCGGCTGGCGTGTCCGTGTTCGGTGGTTTCACCTGCATGAGCGGAGCGTGGAACTATGACGCGCCCACGGGAGCCACGATCGAGCCCACCGCGCCGGGGCCGGATGATGTGCAAGCGACCCTGCGCGTGACGGGCACGGGCGCGAGCCAGCTCGAGGATCTCGTTGTGCGCGCGTCTGACGCCGGCTTCGCGGGCGGCTCCTCGATTGCGGTGATCGTCAACGCCGTAACGGTGAATTTCGCGCGGACCGAGCTCATCGCCGGGACGGGGGCGGCGGGCGCCCAGGGGGCGACGCCGAGTGATTCAGTTGGATCCGACGATCCCGACGATATGTCGGTCCGTGGCACCAATGGTCA
>JANMGF010001276.1:0-11895 GCA_031374535.1 Polyangium sp. (in: bacteria) | reverse complement strand
CGCGCTTCTTGGCGATGAGCTGGTCCAGCCCGCCGATCAGGGCATCCACATCCCCCAGCGCCGCCGCGATGGCGTCTTGCTCGGGGACGGGTGGAATAGGGAGTAAATAGGGCCTAAGCTTCTCAAGATTGATGTTTAATTGCGCGTTCTGCGTCGCCAGGCTCTCAAAGGACTTCTTTCTGCTCCTCAACTCGTGGGAAAGCCAACGCTTGTTTGTTCGACCGATCGGGGTCACTGCAACCAGGCTGTCAGGGCAGGCCGTGTCAAATGCGGCGAAGCCAATGTCGCCTATATTCGCGGCGATGGTGAAGAACAGAGTGTCCCGTGGGAATAGCTTACTAACCTTGAGCCCCTCCAGATTAAGCGTTTGCGAGTAGGTGCTTATCTCACCGTTCGAGTTGCTTACATCTCCTGTCTGTATGAAGGGAATGTCTCCTCCATAATACCTCGGATCGTTTCGTGGGCGGGCCGTGAACTTGCCGCGTTCGAGAGTCGCAACGCTCGCGAATTCTTTGACCTCCCACGCCTCCGGAATCACCCCCACTTCCGTCAGCTTATACCCAGCCTTCAACTCCACACCGCCCCCATCTTCTCGAGGTGCCCACCCACGCGCGCAGCCAGCCTCTCGACCTCCTCGCTCAACCTCGGCAACGGCATCGCATACCGCTCCGCCAGCTCCCGCACCCGCCCGGTCAACGCCTGCGAAACCCGGTCAAGCTCGCTCTGCACCGATGCGGCCAGCGTCGCCAGCCACTTGTCCTCCACAACGAGCGTCTTGATCTCCGCCTCGGTAAGCTTCGCGTACTGCGCGGCGACCTTCGCCTCCAGCGCCTTTTGCGCGTCCTTCACCTGCTTGTTCGCGGCGGCTTCCTGGTCGATCAGACCGAAATACCGCTCCAGCAGCACACGCTCCTCCTTCGCCTCCTTGTCCCGCGCGATCTCCCCCAAACGCGCCTTGACGCTCGCCTTGGTCAGCTTGCCCTTGTCCGTCTTCGCGTCCACGAGCAGACCGTCCTCACCGCCGTGCTCCTCCTCCAGCTCCTCCATCTGCCGTGTGATGGCGTCACGCGCCGCTTCCAGGTTCTCGATGCCCGTCTGCTCCTTCGCGAAAGAACGCGACACCATGAGCCGCTGCGGAATCAAATCGGTATTGGGCTTCCCCCCGTCCACGGCCTTCCAGCCTGCTTGCACCAGCAAATACACGTCGTCCTGCATGCTCTCCTCCCATTGATCCAGGAGGTGCTGGTACACGTCGTAAGCATCGATCAACGGAGCCTTGCCGAACGTCTCGAGCAACGACTCGGAGAGCGCCCCGATGAGCGCCTTGGGCTTGTCCCCGACGGTGATGCCCTGGAGCCTCGGCGTGTTCGCCTTTCTCCATTTCTTGAAGAGCATCGTCACCGTCTCGTTGAACGCCGCGAACTCCGCATGGCCGAAGATGGTGGCCTTGATGTCGCCCACCCCCACCCGGAGCTGGCTATACCCGCGCCGATCGGCCTTCTTGAAGAGCGCCGCGCGCACGCCGGGGAAGACCTGCCAGTACCGATCGAGCGCGTCGATGTCCCGGTTCGGGATGCCGCCCCGCAGGTGCGCGTCGATGTCCTGCAAGTCCTCCGGCTCGGTGCTGTCGATGTACCGCGGCAGGTTCAGGTTGTAATCGTTCGCCTCGATCTCCGTGAGCGGCACCAGCCGGGCATACCGCGGCACCTCGAGCGCCCGCGTGAACGTGTCCACGATGCGGTGGATGTCCTGCGCCCGCAGCCGGTTCTTGTTGCCGTCCTTGAGGAACCCCTTGGACGCATCCACCATGAAAATGCCCCCACGCGCGGCCGCTTTCTCCTTGTCCAGCACGACGATGCAGGCCGGGATACCCGTGCCGTAAAAGAGGTTCGCCGGCAGGCCGATGATCCCCTTGATGAAGCCGCGCCGCACGATCTCGCGCCGGATGGTGGCCTCCGCGCCGCCACGGAAGAGCACGCCGTGGGGCAGGATGATCGCCCCCTTCCCGGTGCTCTTCAGCGAGGCGAGCAGGTGCAGCAGGAATGCGTAATCGCCGTTCTTGGCAGGCGGCTGCCCGTAGGGAAAACGCTTGAACTCGTCCTCGGCAGGGCTAAATCCATTGCTCCAGGCCTTCGTGGAGAAGGGCGGATTGGCCACCGCGAAATCGAAGGTCTTGACGCTGCCGTTCGTTTCCTTGAAGTGGGGCGTGGAGAGGGTGTTGTCCTTCCAGATCAATGCCGTGGGGCAATCGTGGAGGAACATGTTCATCTTCGCCAAGGCGCTCGTGGCGTTGTCCATCTCCTGCCCATAGAGGGCCAGATCGAACCCCGTCGCGCCCTGGGCTTCATCGTGCGCCTTCAAGAGCAGCGAGCCCGAGCCGCAGGTGGGATCGTAGATGGTCTGCTTGGGTGACTTCGCGCCGCCCAATCCAATCACCTTCGCCATGATGCGGGAGACCTCGGCGGGGGTATAAAACTGGCCCTTGCTCTTGCCGGACTCCGTCGCGAAGTGCCGCATCAGGTATTCGTAGGCGTCCCCCAGGAGGTCGTCCCCCTCGGCGCGGTTGCCGCGGAAATCGAGGGTGGGCTCGTTGAAAATGGCGACGAGGTTGGAGAGGCGGTCCACCATCTCCTTGCCCTTGCCGAGCTTGTCGGCGTCATTGAAGTCCGCGACGTCGATCACGCCCTTGAGGCCGTTCGCCTCCGCGAGCTTGGCGATGATCTTGTTGAGCTTGTCGCCGATCTCCTTGTCGCCGTCCAGCGCGACCATGTCCGCGAAGCTGCCCCCCTTGGGGACATGAAGAAGCGCGTCCTTCTGGCCGGCGTACTTGTCCGATACGTACTTCACGAACAAGAGCACGAGGACATAGTCCTTGTATTGCGAGGCATCCATGCCGCCGCGCAGCTCGTCGCAAGACTTCCAGATGGACGCGTAGAGTTCAGATTTTTTGATGGGCATGGGTCACGTGAAATCGAGGCTCGGCCGCCGAGGCCCCGAGCCTATTGCAGACCCCCCGGGTCCCTCAAGCGTTCTTCCGTCCGCAAGGACCGGATCCGGCCCCCTCGCGTGTGCTGGCTTTCTGACCAGGAGACGAACCCGGCTCGTTTCACGGCCTGGTCAACCCACCAGGACCGGATCCGGGCTCCTCGCGTGTGCTGGCTCTCTGACCAGGCGTCGAACCCAGCCCGTTTCACGGCCTGGTCAACCCACCAGGACGGGCTCCGTGCTCCGTGCGTGCTCTCGTCGGCTGACCCTTCGCGGATCCCGGCGCGGATCGCGCATTGGCCGACCTACGAGCCGCGTATCGCCGCGCGGTTCGTGTCCTCTCCGCCTCACCAAATCGATCCGGCCGGCGAGCATGCGAGCAGCGGCAAGCGGCAAGCGAATCTGATTGTGTACCGCTCGGCAGAACCAGGTCGACCTGGTTCCGGCTCCCGCGCATCGTGAGCCCCCTGGTTCGCTTTGCTTTGCCGCCATCCGAGCCACGTGCGATTTGGTCCTCCATGCAAGCAAGGACGAGACGCCGCTCGACAATCCTTGGCATTCTGGTGTGGGGCTTCGGTGGGGCATGGCTGATGGGTGCGTGCGCGCTGAAGGAGCCGGGGCCTCTCGATTCGTGCCCTACTCCACCCGATACCCCGACCGACACGACGGCCCAATGTGCGGCGACGATGCCCGATCCGTGCATGCGTTATCGCATCCCGCTTATGGGCAATCCGAGCATGGACCTCGCGTTGCGCGAGGAGTACATCGCCGCGTTCGGCGACGCTTGCTACCTGTCCGAGGGCCCCATCCCCACGTTCAACTGCTTCTACAAGACGTGGCAAGCCGCGTGTGCCGATGCCGTGAAGATCGGAGAGGTAGCGGGAGCTGCGCCGTACGACAAGGGGTACACGTGCCAACCCGTCGGCAACGGTGACTACACGCTACAGGTGGGCTCGGATCCCGCGAACAAGATCACGATCGCCCTCGTGGACGCGCCGAGGCAGACGCCGCTCGTCGAGGTAGACGGGGTGCCGACGGAGGTGAGCGGTCCGTACCGGAATTTGATGGAGCCGCCAACCCTCGGACCAGGGCAGCCGTTCAGCAAATGCGACAGCGGCGTGGTCGACGAGAACGGCGATGGCCTCACGCAGCAGGAGTGGATCCTCCAGGTCAACCGCAACGCGCACAAGGGCGACGCGGGCGTGGGCGAGATCCACTCCGATCTCGCAGGCTTCAAGTGGCCTTGCACGGTGATGAACGAGAACTGCGAGAAGGTGGCCACAGTGTGCGAGGAGCCGCTCGTCCTCCCAGATCCAGAGGACCCCGTCGCGACGTACCCGGAGGTGCACCACGTCGTGCCCATGAAGGACAAGCGCAGTTGCCCGTGGGGCACGAACTCGACCAAGAACGCTGCGGTGATATCGCGGGCGCTCAACAGGCACTTCACGAACGACAACCCCCCAGCAGAGGAGGTGAAACGACTCAACGCCGCGCCGGCGTACACGCCCTGATGCGGCAGCCGGGCGCATGCTTCGAGCACGTTGACGCCGAGACCCACGTGGCCTAGGCGAGGCCTCATGGTCGTACGGAACCATCCCCGCGGACGCCTCGTCTTCAACCGAGATGCCATCGTGCGCGCCGCGCTGCGCGCCTATGTCGAAGCCATCTTCGGGAATTACCCGCTCAAGCGTCTGTCGTTCCCGGCCTGCGACGTCCCGCGCTGGATGGGCGACCTCCAGCGTGGCGTTTTCCGCAACGACGGCGGATCCGGAAGCTATGAGGTCGTGGCGTGGACCGAGGCGGGCGTCGTGGGTCTCGCATACGAGCTCGGGTTTGGCCCGATTGCTCACTTCGGCCTGACGCCTGACACGGTGACGGGTGGCCCAGAGGATGTGCGCGGGGCTGTACCAGGGCTTCCCGCTGAGCTGGAGCCAGCATTTCAGATGGCCGCCAGCATGCTCGACACGCGCAGCGATTTGTACGAGGGGAATGTACCCAATCGGAAAATGTATTCGGAAAGGTTGGCCGGGGTTGGCTTTTGGTTGCACGGCGAGCGCGTCGGCGGCACGCTCTTCGACGACCCGACGGCCGCTGGCGCGCTTCAGCTGGTCGCGTGGGGCTTGCTCCACAACGGGCGGCTCCTGCCGCTGTCTTGTGAGGCTTACTCTCGTCCACGTCCCGGAAAGATCGTCGTGGATCACGCCCGCCCTCAAGACGCACCCATCCACGCGCTCATCGACACGGTGGTCGATCGGCGGATGCCGGGTCCCACGGAGTTCACGACCGACGAACTCGCAACGCTGATCCCCAAGCCGCCTGACCCGACGCAACTGCTTGGCGCTCAACGCATGCTTCAAAAGGCGGGCATCACCTGGCCCGGCTCGCCCGAGCTTCCCGAGCCGCCGAAGCCAAGTGTTAACGACCCCTTCACGCGAAAGCCCTTTGGATTGGCGAATCGTCCTGCAACGTGAAGGCGCAAGCGTCCGCGGATCAACAAGCGGAGGCGCACGGGAGCGGCGCGCGCCGCGGGGCCATGACAGCGCATGATCCATCCCCTGCGATTGCTCGCGTTCGGGCTCGTTGCAGGCGTGGCGGCATCCGTGCCCGCCGGTCCGGGGGCCGCGATCATGGTGCGCAGCACGCTCCGGGGCGGCGTCGGGCGAGGCTTCGCCGCGCTCGCGGGCGTGCTGCTCATCGACGTTTGTTACATGGGCGTCTTCCTGATGGGCCTGCAAAGGATCCTGTTCGGCGTCCCGGTGGTGAAGGCCGTCCTCCAGGCGGTCGGCGGCGCGCTCCTGATCGCGATGGGCGTGCGCGGGCTGCGCGCGGTGATCGCTTCGGGAAGAGAATCCTCCAAGGCAGCCCGCGAGGACGGAGCGCCGCCCGAGCAGCCGCGGCACGAGTCGCAATGGCAAGCCTTCCGCGATACGTTCGCCGTGAGCGTGACGAACCCTGCGATCCTGCTCCTGTTGACCGCCATCGTCGCGGGGGCCGAGGTCGCCTTCCCTGGCATGACGGCCCATGGGGAGCTCTGGCTGCTTTTCCTGGGGGTCCTGGCCGGCGTGACCGTTTGGTTCACGCTCCTCATCAGCTTGACCGCGCGCCTCCGAGGTCGGATGAACGAGCGATCGAGCAGGGCGATCGATGGGGTCGCGGCGCTCCTCTTGCTGGGTTTTGGCATTGCCGCATCGGTCCAGGCCGTCCGCGGCTTTCTGGCTTGACCCGGCCCAGAGCCAAGGCTGGCCCCGCGGAGCCGATTTATTTCTCCAGCTTCAAATCCGCGATCCACCCCGCCGAAATGCTGTGACCACCGTCGACGGCTCGCGTCCACCGGCGCGCCCTGTTCCGATAAAGGTCCTCGTACATCTTCAAGAAGATATAGGCCCCGAGCTCGAACCCCTGTTCGATATGATAGGCGAGCCGGGGGTGCGATGCGTACGGCTCCTCGAGCAGCCGGTAGAAGCCGTCGGCGTGGGCGGCGTCGAGGACCTCGTGCGTGGTGTAATGGACCAATTGGTCCATTGGCAAGATCCCGCGTGCCACGATCGCCCGGCCGATGATCGAGGAGATCTCCCCGAACAGATCCTCGATGATCCCGAGCGTCGCGAGCGCGGTCACCGGATCGTCGACGACGCAGACGCCTGTGAGCGTGGTATTGAAGGCCCGGACCTCGGGCCAGAGCGCCCGCTGGTCGATCCCGGCGTGATCGACCCCAAAACATCTCAGGAAGGCGCTGAACGTGTGCTCGTGGCAGAGCGAGAGTTGCCCATTGCCGTGCTCATCGCCCACGTTCGCGAGGACCGAGAGGCGCTGCTCGGGGCGGGAGAGGCGTCCGGCGAGCGCCAGCATCGGCCTCGAAAAGAAGACGACGGCGAAGAAGAACTGGATCTGCGTCTCCACGAAGTCTTCGCGGGAGAGCGAGCCGTCCACGAGGGCGCTGAGGTAGGGGTTGTCGCGCAGGGAAAGCCTCGATTTGAGTTTCGTCAGGGTCGCGCGCATGGCTCAAATCTCCGAAGTGGCGAGATGGACCCAGCCGGGTGAGATCAGCGAGGGGACGAGGTTCATCGCGTACACCGTGCACACTGTACTCGGGCGGATCCCCTGCGTCGAGAGCCACGCGATGTGGTCGGCGAGCCGTTCGTCGATCGCGAAGCAGGTTTGTGCGACTTCGCCTCGCTCGACCAAGGCCTCGCCCGCGCGCGCCAGCATCGCCCCCCAGGTGGGCCGCCACGCGGACGGACCGAGGGTCAAGTGCGCGAGAGGCCAGGGATCCCCCGTCCGGACGATGCGGAGATCCTTCTTGCCCGCGGTCGAGACGATCCCCAGCGGATTGTCGGCCGATGCCGCGCCAAAGCTGAAATCGACGCCGGGGCCGCGCGGCGGTGGAGGCGCCCCCTCGACGCGAAGGCGCGAAAGCCTGGCCGGGGGCACGAAATAAAGCGCGAGCGTCGTCCCGGCGTGGAGGAGACGCATCGGGTGGAGCCCGCGCGCAGAGCGCATCACGTCGCCCCGCTCGCCCCGCATCGCGGCCGCGTATGCAAACTGGAAGCGGCGCAGACGCGGGTCGCGAAGGACATGCGTGATGCCATTCATGATGATCCGCTGCGCGACGCCCTGGCCCCGGTAAGGGGGCGCGATCTTGAGATCGGCGATGTAATAGGCGGGAATCCGAAGGCCGCACCGCTCGATCTGCCGCAGGATCCCGAGCCCCGTGCCCGCGACGCTGTCGCCGTCGAGCGCGATGCTGAAATAGGGCTCGCCCAGGCCCGTGAAGAACGGGTGATAACGCTCCCCGTGATCGATGACGAACTCTTCGCCGTCGTCGCCGAGCGGGTAACGGATCGCTTGCTCGATGGCCCTGAGCCCCTCGATGTAGGGCTCGATCCCGCGCGTATCGGTAAAGACGTATCGGAGCGGATGCGGAGAAGGACGGCTCATGTGCGAAACCCGACCTCGATTCGGCTGTAGAACAAGCTCCGGTCCCGCTCCAGCAGCGCGGCCCCGAAGGCGTCGTCGAAGGTGAACGCGGGCGCGAAGAAATGGCGGATGTCACGGTCGTTATTGAGCTTTCGCACCAGGATCACGCTCCCCGGGCGGGCCTCGGCGGTAAGCGCGTCGGCCCAGCGCGCCACGTATGCGTCCTCGGACCAGTCGAAGACGTTCGAGAGGCTGTAAAGCGAGTACCGCCCGAGATCCGGCACGTCGGGCAGCGACCCGTGGATCAGAAGGGGCTCGAGCAGGCGGCCGGCATGAAGGTAACGGGGCTCGGCTCCGCCCTCATAACGACCAAGAAAGACGTGTTGCAAGAACGGGTTTCGCGCAGCATCGGCGCGCCGGAGGCCACGCTCGAACGCTCGCTGAAAATAACCTGGATACGAGCCAGGCGCCGCGTGCTGGGTCGCGGCTGGGCCAAACATGGCGTGAAGCAGCGCCTCATTGAAGCAGGTGGCAAAGGCCGCAGGCCAGTACGGCGAGGACGTCCAGCGATCCACCGTCGCGCCACGAGAAGGGCTATCGGTGCCCGTGCCGAAGACTGCCTCGATTTCCGCGCGTGGAGCGACGAACTCCTCGAGGAAGGCGCGGAGCATTCGGAAGAGACCCTCGAAGTGTCCTCGCTGGTTGTACCCCCGCGCAGAGTCCTCCTCGACGTTGAGGGCGCGCAGATCGCCGGCGGCCACCGCGGCGGCCTTGGCGCGGACATGGTCGAGCTGGGTGGGGTTTTGATCAAAAGCCGCGACCTCGAGACCAGGGAATCGATGGCAGAGGTCGAGGGCCGTGCATCCGCCGGAGGCGACGACCAGCGCGGCCTTCGCGTGGATCCTTTCGACGATCACCGACTCCAGATCAGGATCTTCACGGACGACCGCAAATTTGAGGACCGGCTGCATGCGGGACGCGATATCACGGGCCCTCGCCCCGCGCCAGCGCGAGCAGGCGCAGAGGCCCCACCGGCTCTTCCGTCACCCAGGGGACGATTGCGACGCTCTGCGTGTGCCTCGCGCGCACGCGCCTCGACGTCGTTTTCGCACGCGCCGGGCGCCTTGTGGTACCCTGGCGGCCCCATGCCTCCCGGTCCCTCGCGCGACGTCGGTAAAGTTTGTCCGACCTGCAACCAGGCGTTTCCCCTCTCGTACAACATCTGTCCGCAGGACGGGGCGACGCTCTCCCTCCACGACGAGCTCGTCGGAACCACGCTTCGAGACACCTTCCAGCTCGTGCGTGTCCTCGGCGAGGGCGGTATGGGGCGCGTCTACGCGGCGCAACACGTGCGGATCGCGAGCAAGCGATTCGCCATCAAAATGCTCCATCCCGAGTATGCCCGGCAGCCCCAGGTGCTCGCCCGCTTCCTGCGCGAGGCGGAGGCGACGGCGGCGATCGAGAGCCCTCATGTCGTCGAGGTTTACGACGTCGACCGCACCCCCGAGGGTCGTCCCTACATCGTCGGCGAGCTGCTCCAGGGGCGCGAGCTCTCCGATCACCTGGCGCGATCCGGGAAGATCGAGATGGGTCCGGCGGTGCGCATCGTCCGGCAAATCTGCAAGGCGCTAGAGGCGGCTCACGCGAAGGGGATCGTCCATCGCGACATGAAGCCGGAGAACGTTTTTCTCACCGGCGACTTGCAACGACCGACGATCAAGATCCTCGATTTCGGTATCTCGAAGGTCGAGTCCGCCGACGGGCCTGCGCTCACGAAGACCGGGATGATCATGGGCACGCCCTCGTACATGTCGCCCGAGCAGGCGAAGGGGCAGAAGATCGATCACCGCACGGACATCTATGCCGTCGGCGCGATCCTCTATGCCCTGCTCACGGGCCGAAAACCATTCGAAGGCAATGACCCGACCTCGATCATGGCGCGGGTGCTCCGCGAGGATCCGCCGCCCCCGCGTGGTGTCGAGCCGACGATTTCGGAGGCCATGGAGAGGATCATCCAGCGGGCCATGGCGAAGAACCCGCAGGATCGATACCCGAGCGTCCACGAGCTCGACGAGGCCCTCGCGCCCTTGGATCCCGGGGATCCCGACACGGACAAGGTCGCCTCCGCGCTTGCGGCTTCCGGGGGTGCCTCGCCGAGGCGGCGCGAGAATGCTTTTCTCTCGGACAGGATGCTCCTCCTCGGCACCGTCGTGATGGGCGTGTCTTGTGCTGCCGCGATGCTCGCCGTGGGGCTCGCGTCGATCCTCCGCCTCGCGCGGAATAGCTCCCCCGGCGCCAACATCACGGGCGGGGAAGCGGCGTTCCTGCTTCTGGTCGTGGGCGCCGTCGTATTCGGGCCTGCCGGGTTCCTGGCGCGCCGGGCATACCCGACCGTATGGTCCGACGACACCCGGGTCTCGGCGCTCCTCGATCGCCTGCTCCCCATGTTCGCGGGCGCCATCGGCGTGTATGGCGTAAGCTCGCTCCTCGTGCGTTTCTTCGAGACGATTTTGCTCCAGCATGCCGTGGGCGTGGCGTGGGCGCCGTGGGACATCCTGCTGCTCCTCGTCGGCTTCGGGTGGGCGCTTTGGGCGTTCAAGGTGCGGGCGGCGAGGTAACGACGCGGCGTGTGTCGTTCCTGGTGCTCTCGTCGGCGGACCGTTCCCGGATCCCGCCGCGGAGCGCGCGTTTGCCGACCCACGAGTCGCGTATCGCCGCGCGGTTCGTGTCCTCTGCGCCTCACCAGCTACTTGATCTCGGCAGGATCAACCTGTCGTGACGCGGTAACCCCCTCGACGCAAACCGGGATCCCGGGCCCGCTCCCGCCTCCGCCCGTCCCCTACGGGATCACCTCACCCCGTCCGTCCGCGCGTCCCCCCTCGTAGGCTCCCCCGCCGTCGCCACCCCCCAAACGTGCATTGGATTTCGTTTTCCTCTTCGTGATGGTATCCGCGGGTATTACAACACCGGCACCATGACGCGCTCCTCCTCTGGCCCGCGTGCCTCGTCTCCGTCTGGCCGCCCCCTGATGGTCGGGCGGCTGCCCTCCTTGCCGGACGCGCAGGCGTGCCGGGCCATGCGGGAAGGGGAAACCATGTCGCGGGATGATTTCGATCGGATTGCCCAGGCCCAGCACACGGACCCCCACCGGGTGCTCGGTCCCCATCGTGAGGACGGCCGTCTCACGGTGCGCGCCTTTCGGCCCGAAGCGCTCGAGGTCCTCCTCCGGCCCGACGATACCCGGCTGTTGCCCCGGGCGATGGCGCGTGTCCACCCGGGCGGCGTCTTCCAGGTCTCTTTCGACGGCGTGGAGGCGCCTTTTCCGTACCGGCTCGAGGTCCGGACCACGCGCGGCACGAGCCTGGGCCGGGACGCTTATGCGTATGCTCCGTCGCTCGGTGATCAAGATCTCGATCCCGCTGCGGAGGGGGCGCACCGCGACTTCTATCGCCGGCTCGGGGCGCACGTGCGTGAGGTCCAGGGCGTCCTCGGCACCGCTTTCGCGGTATGGGCGCCCTCGGCCCTCCGGGTGAGCGTCGTCGGTGATTTCAATCGCTGGGACGGCAAGCGCCATACGATGCGCCGCACGCAGGCTGGGGTCTGGGAGATCTTCGTGCCCGACGTCCGGGCCGGCGCGACGTACAAGTACGAGATCAAGACCCGGAGCGGGCTCGTTCTCCTGAAGAGTGATCCGATGGCCTTTTCGGCCGAGCTGCGGCCGAGCCACGCCTCGAAGGTGGCGGCGCGATCGTTCGTGTTCACGGACGACGCCTGGCAACGAGCGCGGCGCGACTCCGATCCGCACGTGCGCCCGATGAGCATTTACGAGGTCCACCTCGGCTCGTGGCGGCGCAAGCGTGAGCCGGGCAAGAGTGGACCGGGCGCGTGGCTCTCGTATCGCGAGCTGGCGGACGAGCTCGTCGAATACGTGGTTTCCCTGGGTTTCACGCACGTCGAGCTCCTGCCCGTGATGGAGCATCCGTTCGACGGCTC
>JANMGF010001186.1:0-10452 GCA_031374535.1 Polyangium sp. (in: bacteria) | reverse complement strand
CCCCGCGCCTGACCACAGGCACCGGCCCCGCGCCCGCCGCCGCCGCCGCGCCCGCTTCCGCCGCCGCGCCCGCTTCCGCCGCGGCTCCCGCTTCCGCTTCCGCTGCCGCGCCCGCTTCCGCGACCGAGGAGAGTGTCGCGTTTGATCCGGACGCCGCCGTGCCGCTGCTCGACCATCCTCGCCTCGCCGCCGTCAAGGCTGCCGCGTCGCGCGAGGCCTACGTCGAGGCCGCGAGAGAGCTCGATGCCGTCCTCGCCGCCGAGCCGCGTCCGTCCATCGATGACGAGCGCGCGTTCCGTTACCAGCTCGGCCGGCTCCGCGCGCTCGCAGGCGATCCGCTCGCGGCTGCCCGCGCGTACGCCGAGGCCGCCGCCCTTGGAGGGCCCCTCGAAGGATATGCACGCTACCAGGCCGCGGATCTGCTCGTCCGTGCAGGCGAACACGAGCAGGCCCTCGTGCACATCCCCCGGATCCCGACCGATCTGCCCGTCTCCTCGGAGATCGGCCTGCTCCGCGCCGACGCCCTCCTCGGCAAAGGCGACCTCGACGCCGCGCTTCCGTTGTACCGCGCCTATCTCGGCAAGTCCGGGCACCCAGCGCGCTGGGTCGAGATCTCGCTGAAGGTCGGCCGCGCGCTCCTGCAAAAGCCCTCCGAGGAGCACGCCGAGGAGGCGATCGGTCTCGCGCGGCGCGTGCTCTACGAAGCGCCCTCCGGCGCAGGCAACGGGGAGGCGAAGTCGATCGAGAACGACGCCCTCGGCAGCTTGCCTTTCCCCAGGCGCAAGGCCTTCGAAACCCCGAGCCAGGACGAGCTGCTCTCGCAAGCCAAGCGAAAGCTCGACGCCGGCCAGAGCCGCGAGGCGCTCCTCACGACCGACGCGCTCGTCGCCGATCCGCTCACGGCGACGGCAGGAGACCTCGGCTGCGGCGTTTGGATGGTCCGCGCCGAGGCCCTCACGCGGCTCCGCAAGAGGCCCGAGTCCGCCGACGGTTTCGGCACCGCGATGGAACGTTGCGCCGGCACGCCCCGCCGCGTCGAGGCCCTCTGGCACGGCGGCAAGTCCTCTGCCCGCGCAGGGAGGCACGGGGACGCCGCGCAGCGGTACGCCCTGCTCGAGCAAGAGTTCGCCACGCACAGGCTCGCCGACGACGCACGCTTGAAGGGGGCCCTGGCCGCGCGCGAGCTCGGCGACGAAGCGCGCTTCACGCAGATGCTCTCGAAGATGCCCGACGACTACCCCGAGGGCGACATGACCACCGACGGTCTCTTCGAGCTCGCCCTCGCGCGCATGACGAAACGCGACTGGGCCGGCGCCGTCGCGCCCCTCGAGCGCGCCCACGCCCGCGCGCCACGCGAACGCGTCTACTACGCGGCCGGTCGCCTGCCGTATTACCTCGGCCGCGCGCGGCTCGAAACGGGCGCGACCGAGCAAGGCAAGGAGCTCTTCGCCAGCGCGATCCGCGACTATCCGCTCTCGTTTTACATGTCCCTCGCGTACGCGCGCCTCGCGGACAAGGACCGCGCCGCGGCCGATCGTGCGCTCGAGGAGGCCCTCGCACGCGAAGGCGCGACCGCACCCACGGCTCCGCCGAAGAGCCCCGCGTTCGGCAAGCCCGCGTTCCTGCGGGCGCTCGCGCTCGCGCGGCAAGGCGAGTCGAGGTTGGCGCGGATCGAGCTCGACAGGCTCGGCGTGGGTGCTCGTTCCGCTCCGCCCGAGGTGCTCTGGGCCGCGGCGCTCCTGTTTTCCCGCGCAGGGGCACCGAAGGAAGCGCACCAGATCCTTCGCAGCGCGACGAACACGATCCCCGCGGGCCGCGCCGAGCTCACGGACTGGACCGATCACTACCCCGCCGGCAACTGGCGCCCGGCCTGGGAGATCGCCTTCCCCCGCCCGTACACGACCGTCGTCGCCGCCGAGGCGCAACGCAGCGGCATCCCCGAGTCCCTCGCCTACGCGATCATGCGCGAGGAGAGCGCCTTCGATCCACGCGTCGTCTCCAGCGCGGCGGCCGTCGGCCTCATGCAGCTCATCGTCCCCACGGCCAAACGCATGGCCAAACCCCTCAAGCTGCAAGCGGACGCCGAGTCCCTGAAGCGCCCCGAAATCAACATCGCGCTCGGCTGCCGGTACCTCTCCGTCCTCCGCGCAAAGTTCCAGGACAACCCGCTCCTCGCGATCCCCGGCTACAACGCGGGCGGCGGCAAGCCGAAGGACTGGGTCGACGAGCGTCCGAACGAGGACTTCGACCTCTGGGTCGAGCAGATCCCTTACGAAGAGACGCGGCTCTACACGAAACGCGTGATGACCAGCATGGCCGCGTATGACTTCCTCTACGGCAAAGGGAAGTCCGGCGAGGCGCTCGCGGCGCCGCTCTGGGCGAGCCCGGCAGCGCGGGCGACGGTGGCTTCCGCGAAGACACCCTGAGCTTCGCTTCTGGTAGAGTTCGCCGCGCATGACCACCTCGAGCCCGGCCGAAAAGCTCGTTGGCGCGACCCTCAACCGGCGCTTCCGGCTCGTGCGCCTGCTCGGCGAAGGCGGCATGGGCGCCGTGTACGAAGCCGAAAGCACGCAGGGCGAAGGCAAACGCGCCGTCAAGCTCCTCCACGAGGAGTTCACCCGCATCGCCGAGGTCCGCGACCGTTTCCTCGCCGAGGCCACGGCCACGAAGAACCTCGTGCACCCGAACGTCGTGCCGATCCTGGAGTCGGCCGTCGCCGAGGACGGCACGCCTTACCTCGTGATGGAGCTCCTGCGCGGCCAGTCGCTCGGCGACAAACTCGAAGGCGGCACGATCGTCGCCGTGCCCGAGGCCTGGCGCATCACGAGCCAGATCCTCGCCGCCCTCTCGGCCGCGCACGCGCAACGCGTCGTCCACCGCGATCTCAAGCCCGACAACGTCTTCGTCGCCAAGGACCCCGGCGGCAACGAGGTCATCAAGATCCTCGATTTCGGCATCGCCAAGGTAATGGATGCGGCCGGCGGCATGGGGAACAAGACCCGCACCGGCGCGCTCATCGGCACGCCCGGGTACATGAGCCCCGAGCAGATCAAGAGCGCGAAAAACGTCGACCCACGCAGCGATCTCTGGTGCGTCGCGACGATCCTCTACCAGATGCTCACGGGCCAGCTGCCCTTCGACGCCGACAACGACTTCACGCGCCTCACCGCGGTCATCGTCGGCCACCCGACGCCGATCACGATCCTCGCCCCGCACCTCGACAGGTTCTCGCCCTTCTTCGATCGGGCCCTCGAGAAGGACCCGAACAAACGCTTCCAGACGGCCGACGAGATGGCGCAGGTCCTCGCGGCGCTGATGCGCGTCGAGGCGCCCGAGGCCATGACGAACACCGGCTGGCAACCGATGCAGCAGCCCGCGGCGACGCTGGCCTCGCAAGGCACGACGGTCATGCCCGCGATCTCGTCCGTCAACACGCCGCCGCCGATGGCGCCCGTGTCCGGATCGTTGGCCGTCGCCGACACCGATCCTGCCGGTTCCCCACGCCCCGGCGCCCCCGCCGCAGGGCCCGTGCTCTACGCGCCAGAACCCGCGGGCGGCACGCAGATGAGCGCCGAGCGAACCGGCGCCCGCCCCGTGCCCCGCGTACCTCCCCACGTCGCCGTCGTGCCCGCGCCGCCCCTGCGTTCGCCTGGGATCCCCGTCCCGATCGTCGCTGCGATCGCGCTCGGCGGCCTCCTCCTCGGCGTCTTGATCGGGTACCTCGCGGGAGGCTCGTGACGTGGCGGCGCTCGTCTTGACGGCCCGCTTCGCCGCACATCTCCTCGGGGCCGCCTCGATCGTCGTGAGCCTCGCGAGCCCGCCCGCGAACGCGGCCGAGACCGAGCCACGTTTCATGGTCGTCGACCTGCACGCTGACGTGCCCTGGCAGGTCCACGGCAAGGGCCGCTCGCCCAAGCTCACCGAGGGCCACGCGCGGATCGAGGCGCTGCAGAAGGGCGGCTACGGCGGCATCGTCCTGCCGATCTACATCTCCGACAAGATCAAGGGCGGACCGAAGATCAACGACGCGGAGGAGATCTACCGCGCGGCGCTCTCGATCGTCTCCGCGAACGCTCTTTTTTTGCCCCTGGTCTCGCGTTTCGCCGAGCCCGATCGCATCAGCACCTTCCTCGCGATCGAGGGCGCGGGCGCCTTCGCCGAGGACATCACCGCGATCGATCGTTTCATCGATCGCGGCGTGCGCCTCGTGAGCCTCGCGCACGCGAAAAACAACAAGCTCGCCTCGGCGGCCACCGACAGCCGCGCGGGATACGGCCTGACGGATCTCGGCAAGGAGTTCGCCGCGCGTATCTACGAGAAGGGCGCGCTCGTCGACGTCTCGCACCTCTCGGACGCGGGCTTCTCGGATCTCGTCCCCATCGCCGACAAGTACGGCGCGCCCATCGTCGCGACCCACTCGAACGCACGCGCGCTCTGCGACGTGCCGCGCAACCTCACGGACGACGAGCTCCGCCACATCGGCCGTACGGGCGGCGTCGCGGGCTTGAACTTCCACGCGCCGTTCGTGAAGGCCGAAGGCAAGGCCACGCTGGGCGATCTCGTGGCGCAAGCCGAACACATGATCGCGATCGCCGGGATCGATCACGTGGCGATCGGCAGCGACTTCGACGGCGGGATCGAGCCGGCCGAGGGCATGGAGGACGCGTCGCAGATGCCCGTGCTCGCCCGCGCGCTGAAGAAACGCGGCCGCACGAACGACGAGATCCTCAAGGTGTTTTCGCTGAACGCGCTACGCGTCCTCGCCTGGCGACCGTCCCCTCGAAAGGCCGAACCGCCCACGCCGTGAACGACCGAAGAAAGGAAACCGCATGACGACCGAGCTCGATACCCGCTGCCTGAACACGTTCCCGGAGTGGCTCCGTACGCTGGCCGCCGACGCTGACGACGCTGCGACGTTACTCGCCTCGACCTCGGCGCCTCTCGCGGCGCGTCGTTACGTCGCGGCGGGGCTCAACTACCTGTTCAAGTCGCTCGATCTCATCCCGGACGGCATCGAGGATCTCGGCTTCCTCGACGACGCCTTCGTCCTGCGCGTCGCAGCCTCGCTCGCCCTCGACGAGGCCCCCGGCGTACGCGCCGAGGCGCCCGTGCTCACGCGCCTCGCGGGCGACAAGGCGCTCATCGTGGAGCTGCTCGGCAAGGACTACGGGAGGCTCGAGCGGTACGTCCGCGACCTGACCCGCGGCGCGGCGCGGGGCCGCACGGTCGACGAGATCATCGAGGACGACGGGACACGCAACGCCTTCCTGAACGAGGTCGCGGGCTGGGCGCAGAGCTACCAGGCGCCGAGTTTTTCGCGCGACGAGAAGAACATCGTGAAGCTCCAGTCCTTCCTCTCGGCCAAGCTGCCTGCCTGATGTTCGACCTCGTGCTCACGGGCCGCCGCGTCGTCCTGCCCGACGGCGTGCGAGAAGCTGCGATCGCCATCGCCGGGGGCCGTATCGCCGCGGTGCTCGATCCCGCGGCGATCCCGCCCGGCGTGCGCACGATCGACGCAGGGGATCGGGTGATCATGCCCGGGCTCGTGGACACCCACGCGCACATCAACGAGCCGGGACGCACCGAGTGGGAGGGCTTCGAGACGGCCACACGCGCGTGCGCCGCGGGAGGCATCACCACGGTCGTCGACATGCCGCTGAACTCGATCCCCGTGACGACCTCGCGGGCGGCGCTCGAGGAGAAACGCCGCGCAGCCGCGGGACGAACGTGGGTCGATCACGGGTTCTGGGGCGGCGTCGTGCCCGGCAACGAGCGCGAGCTCGAGCCGCTCGTCGAGGCGGGCGCGCTGGGCTTCAAGGCCTTCCTCGTGCACTCGGGCATCGACGATTTTCCGCAGGCCACCGACGACGATCTGCACCTCGCGATGCCGATCCTCGCGCGCCTCGGCGTGCCCTTGCTGGTGCATGCCGAGCTCGAAGGCGACGTGCCCGAGGACCACGGGGATCCCCGCCGTTACGCGACGTACCTGGCCTCGCGCCCGCCGTCGTGGGAGGAGCGCGCAGTGCGCCGGATGGTCGAGCTTTGCCGTACGTACGGCGGCCCCGTGCACGTCGTGCATCTCTCGGCTGCGGGCGCGCTCGACGACGCGAGGAGCGCGCGCGCCGAGGGCCTGCCGTTTTCGGTCGAGACCTGCCCGCACTACCTCCTGCTCGCAGCCGAGGAGGTCCCGGACGGGCACACCGAATACAAATGCGCGCCGCCCATCCGCGAACGCGAGAACCGCGAGCGGCTGTGGAAGGCGCTCGTCTCCGGCGCGATCGATCTCGTGGTGTCGGATCACTCGCCCTGCACGCCTCGGCTCAAGCTCCTCCCTGACGATGGGGGCTACGCTCGGACAAGCCGAGCTACGCCCCCAAACCCCCACGACGGGGACTTCGTGCGTGCATGGGGCGGGATCGCCTCGCTCCAGCTCGGTTTGTCCCTCGTGTGGACCGAAGCGAGCCGGCGCGGCGCGACGCTCTCGGATCTCGCGCGGTGGATGTGCGAGGCGCCCGCGCGTCTCGCCGGTCTCGGCCACAAGAAGGGACGCATCGCGCCTGGGTTCGACGCGGATCTGGTCGTCTGGGATCCCGACGCGACCTTCGTCGTCGAGCCTTCGATCCTGCGTCATCGTCACCCGGTGACGCCCTACCTCGGGCGAACGCTCCGGGGCGAGGTGAAGAGGACGATCCTTCGAGGTCAAACGGTGTACGAGGACGGCGCCCTCGGCGAAGTCCCCCTCGGCGTCCCGCTCCTGGGACGCGGGGCCCCGTGAACGAACCGCGCCGCGTGCGGGATGGATGATGAGGAACGGGACGATGGCTGATTTCGAGACGAGGGTCGATCTCGCGTCCGAGCGCCTCGGCGGCGCGGCGATCTGGGCGACGGACGATTTCTTCGCGCCGAAAGAGAACCTGCTCAAGCCCGGGAAGGCCGTCTTCATCCCGGGCAAGTACACCGAGCAAGGCAAGTGGATGGACGGCTGGGAGTCGCGGCGCAGGCGCGAAGGCAACGAGGACGCGTGTATCGTGCGCCTCGGCTTGCCCGGCCGGATCGCGGGCTTCGACGTGGACACGAGCCACTTCCTCGGCAACGCCCCCGCGCGCGTGTCCGTCGAAGCGACGTACGTGCCCGGGTATCGACCGCTCCACGCGCTCCTCGGATCAGACGTCGCGTGGACCGAGATCCTGCCCGTCTCCGAGGTGGCGCCCGGCTCGCAGAACCTCTTTTCCCTCACGGCCGAGGGCACGTGGTCGCACGTAAAACTGCGCATCTACCCCGACGGCGGCGTCGCGCGGTTGCGCGTCTACGGCGAAGTAAAGCCGGACTGGGCCCTCCTCCTCGCAGAGCACCACGTGCTCGATCTCGCCGCGGTCGAGCACGGCGGCGTGGTCATCGCCGCGAGCGACGAGTTCTTTTCGGACCGGAGAAACCTGCTTTTGCCCGGCCCCTCGCGCGACATGGGCGACGGCTGGGAGAGCCGCAGGCGACGAGGACCCGGGCACGACTGGGCGATCGTCCGCCTCGGCCGCGCAGGCACGCTCATGCGCGCCGACGTCGACACCACCCACTTCAAGGGCAACTACCCCGAGAGTTGCTTGCTCGAAGGTTGTTCTCTGCGCGGCGAAGCCACGCCCGAGGCGCTCGCCGCGGCCTCGTGGAGGGAGCTCTTGCCGCGCACGAAGCTCGAAGCGCACACGCGGCACGTCTTCTCGCTCCAGGCAGGCGATCCCGTGACCCACGTGCGGCTCCGGATCTTCCCCGACGGCGGCGTCGCGCGCCTGCGGCTCTACGGCGCGCCAATCCCCGCGTGAGGCCTGCCGTGGACGAGTGCCGAGCCCTGAACGACCTCAACGACGAGGAGACACGCGCCGCGCTGACCCGCTGCTGCGGCAGCATCCGCTGGGTCGAGCGCATGCAAGGAGAACGTCCCTTCCGCGATCGAGCGCATCTGTTCGAGGCCGCCTCGCGGCACTGGAACGCGCTCGACGTCGCGGACTGGGACGAGGCCTTCTCGCATCACCCGCGCATCGGCGAGCCATCGGGCGCGGCGAAGTCGACGGCGTCGTGGGCCGCGAACGAACAAGCAGGCGCGTCGCTCTCGGCGGACGACGTGCGCGCGGCCATCGCCGAGGGAAACCGCGCCTACGAGGCCCGCTTCGGCCGGATCTACCTGGTCTGCGCCACGGGCAAGACGGGCGAGGAGCTGCTCGCGATCCTGCGCGCGCGTATGGGCAACGATCCGGCCACGGAGCTCCGCGTCGCCGTGGGGGAACAAGAAAAGATCACGCGCCTTCGCCTGGAGAAGATCCTCTCGCCATGAGCACGAGCCCCATCACCACCCATGTCCTCGACACGAGCCGCGGCAGGCCCGCGGAGGGCGTCCCCGTCGTGCTCGAACGTATCGACGACGGAGGCGTGGCCGTCGTGCTCGGGCGCGGCAAGACCGACGCAGACGGCCGCCTTCGTGACCTCCTGCCGTCCGAGCCGCGCCCCGCGCCGGGCACGTATCGCATCACCTTCGAGACGAGCGTCTACTTCGCGGCGCAAGGCACGACGGGGTTTTACCCGAGCGTCGCCATCACGTTCGTCCTCCGCGCGCCGGAGGAGCACCACCACGTGCCGCTCCTCCTCAACCCGTACGGATTCTCGACCTACCGCGGCAGCTGAAGCTCAGCCCTTCCGCGCCGCCAGGATCTTCACGAACGAACGTGTCGCGAAGTCCGCCGAGCCGAGCCCGGTCATCTGCTCCGCCTCCGCCTCCGTCAGCGCCCCGCAGCCGATCGCCCGCAAAAAATAGTTCAAGAGCCCTTGCCCCGTCGCGGCGTCGTCGAACACGTCGCCGAGCAACGTCGCCTGCGCGGCCTTGTCGAGGAACGCCCGCAGACGCGCGCCGGCCGCCGAAAGCCCCTCGAGGAAAAACGCGTACACCGCGCCGTACCGCGCCGGGAGCTGCGCCGGATGCAGATCCCATCCCTGGTAAAACCCCGTCACCAGCGAGTGCCGCACGTGATCATGCGCGAGGCGCCACGCGCGATGGACCACGGCCTGGTTCTCCGCATGCTCCATGGCCCCGAGCGTGCCTCCCGCCGGCGCGCGATGCGGGCCGATCGGCATCACGTTCGTCGCGCCATCCGAGAGCATCACGCCCGTCCCCGCGAGCGCCACCTTCATCACGTGCTTGGCGAAATCACACGCCGGATGCGCCATGTGCTGGTGCGCCGCCGTGATGCTGCAACCCGCGGTGTAGTCGTACGTGCCGAAGTGCGCCCCCGTGCACCGCCCCTTCGCCAGGGCCATGAGGTGCGGCAACGCGACACGCCCGTCCGGCAGGAAAATCGACTGCGTCGTCTCGACCATGATCTCGAACTGGAGCGACTTCGGCGGCAACACGAGCGCGGCCTCCATCGCCTCGAGCAACGACACGAGCGCCTCGACCTGCTCGGGCACCGTGATCTTCGGGAGCGTGACGACGAACCCCTCGGGCAAACGCCCGCCCATCCGGGTGACGAGCGTCGTCACGAACAGATCGAGCGTACGCACGCTCCGCGCACGGAGCTCCTCGTTCAGAGGCTTGATCCGGATCCCGAGGAACGGCGGCGCCGTCCCGCCCGCCACGGCCTCCGCCACCTGCTCGGCCGCGGCCACGGCATGACCATCTTCCTCGGCATCGGTCCGATTTCCATACCCGTCCTCGAAGTCGATCCGGAAGTCCTCCACGGGCTCGCGGGCGAGCTTCTCGAGCACACGCTCGTGCACGACCCGCGCGAGGTACCCCGCCGATCCCGTGGGTGCATCGGCGATCGCGGCCGGATCCGCGGGCAACGCGCTCGCGAACGAGAGCCCGAGCGCGCGGGCGAACGTCACGGGATCAGGCGCGTACGTGCGCATCACGTCGAGCGCGACCTCGCCGGAGCGCTGGCACGTGCGCGCCTTGAAGAGGTGCGCGCCGCCGTAGACCGTGTGCACCGGTTGCCTTCGCGAGGGCTCACCGGGGAAGGCGTCTACGAAATCGCGGTTCGCCTTGGCGAGCCGCGCGAGCGTGTCGTGGGGGAGGTTCTCCGTGCCGAGAGAGGTCTTCACGACCCCATGCTACGAGGAGATCTTCCGTAGCGACAGCACCGGCCGGTTTGCCTCGCGTGACTTGTCGAGATCGATCACGCCTTCGAGCGCCCACCCGCTGCTCTCGCCCTCCTCGTCGACGAGGACCTGCGAGAACTCCCAGATGAACGGCCACTGGCGGATCTGCGTGTTCTCGGGGCTCCGCGCCTTCGGGTCGATGCGGATCTCGCCGTGCTCTTCCCAGTACGGCGCGAGCGCCTCGTCGAAGCGCCGCGGCGTCCAGTCCTCGCCGCCCGGCGTAGCGATCTCGGTCGCCTCGACGTAGTCCTTGCGCGCGAGCGCACGCACCAGCGAGAAGAGCTCGTTGCGGATGAGCGCCACGAACGCGCG
>JANMGF010001183.1:0-8680 GCA_031374535.1 Polyangium sp. (in: bacteria) | reverse complement strand
GGGGGGCCGCGCCGTGCTCGAAGCGGGGCATCAACAGGGCTTGCACAGCGAAAAGGCCACACGCGAAGAGGGCGCCGAGGACGAGCGCGCGGCGGCGACGGACCGGGGAGATGAATGCCGTGGCGGGCCCCGAGGCGGGGCTCCCGGGCGGGCGCAACGAAGCAAGGACGCGGTGACGCTCGATCGAGAGGCCACCCGCGGCAGAGGGCCCGAGCGTGGCGAGCGCGTCCTCGAGCGCGGCGGCGAGGGCGTCGGCATCGGCGAACCTGCCCGTCGGGTTTTTCTCGAGGCACTTCGTCACGATCGAACGCACGACCTCGGGCACCGAGGCGTCGAGCGGCGACGGGGGCGCGTCGGCGATCTTGGTCATGAGCGCCTGGTAGTTTGGCGCGACGAACGGATGTTTCCCGACGAGCATCTCGTGGAGCACGACGCCGAGCGACCAGACGTCGGTGCGGTGATCGACGTCGAGCTCGCCGAGGGCCTGCTCGGGGCTCATGTACGCGGGGGTGCCGAAGGGCACGCCGTTCATCGAGGCGAGGGTCTCGTCGGCATGCGCCTGCTTGCTGATGCCGAAGTCGAGCAGCTTGGGGACCATGCCGCCGCGCGAGCCACGCGAGAGGAAGATGTTCTCGGGTTTGATGTCGCGATGGACGATGCCGGCGGCATGCGCGGCGGAGAGGCCCCGCGCGATCTCTGCGGCGATGGCGACGGCCTCGGCCGGACGGAGCGCGCCTTGCCCCTCGATCCGCGCGGCGAGCGACTGTCCCTCGAGCAGCTCCATCGCGAGGTAGAGGCCGCCGCCCGGGTCAACCTCGCCGAAGTCCGCGACGTCGACGACGTTGGGGTGGCGCAAGCGGCCGACGGCCTGCGCTTCCCGCAAGAAACGCTCGCGCGCCTCGGGACCGGCGCGAACGGGCAGGGTGGCGAACTTCAGGGCGAAGTCACGCTTGAGCAGCTCGTGCCGGCCTGCCCATACCGTGCCCATCGCGCCCCGTCCGATGGGGCGGAGGAGTCGGTAACGGCCGGCGACGAGGTCTCCTTGGTTCACGGGGCGATGCACCCGAGCTTATCACTCCCCCTGGTAAGTGCCGAACACGGCCCTCCCGGAGGCCGAGACCTGGGGCGTTGCCTGACCGACCTGGACGACGACGGAGAGGAAAGCCGCGGGCTTGAGGCCTTCGTCCGGGCCGCTCTCGCTCGTGATGTACGAGAGGCCGATGCCGGCGAGGAAACCGAAGGACGTCGTGTTGCCGCCGTCGCCGAGGACCGGGACGGTGGGGGCGATGCCGAGGTAACCGAGGAGGCCCACGCGTCCGTCGCCGAGCTGCTGGATGGAGCCGCCGAGCTGGCCGGCGATGGGGAAGGCGCGCCGGCGCACGGGGTCGTAGCTGTCGATGGCGAGCGCGACGCCGACGGCGCTGAGCACGCTGCGCGTGACGAGGGGCCGCTCGAGCCACGGCGCGCGGGTGATCTGGAGCGTGGCGAGCATGGCCGGGATCGTGAGGTAGGCGCGGAGGCAGCTGCCCGCGGCTTCGAGGGTCTCGAAGTTCGACTCGCCGCAGAGCGGGACGGAGTGGATCGTGGCCGAGCCGATGAGCCTTCGTGCAGCCTCGGAGGTGGCCTCGCCGCCCGAGCGCAAGGAGGCCGCGACGCGCGTGGCGTCGGAGACGAGCACGACCTTGCCGTCGGTGTTCAGCGGATCGCTGTGGACCGCGAGCCGGAGGCGGGAGTCGCCGTCGAAGTTCTCGGCGAGGGGCGGGAGCTGGAACTCGGCCGAGTTCGGCGTGACGATCCACTTGTGGTCGTTGAGCAGCTCGATCGGGGCGCCGTTCGAGGTGCGATCGGTGCGCGTGAGCGAGACGTAAAGCGCGAGCGGGGCGACGAGGCGTCCTTTGGTCGAGCCCATCAGCCGGATGCGACAAACGCCTTGCCGGAGCGGCTCCGGCGCGATGACGAGCGACAGGTGCGCGAGCGGCTGCGGTCCGGGGCCGGCGGGCGCCATCGCCTTCGCAGGGAGCGTCGGCTTCGGCGGACCCATGGGCGTGGGCCGCGGCGATACCGGCTGCGTTTTCGGGGCGGGCTTCTTGTCGGCTGCCTGGACCTGGGGTTTGTCCCCGGGCTTGGGGGCGGACCTCGGCGCGAGGCCCGCGGCTTCGGGTTCGCGGGGGGAGGGCAGAGGCGCGGCGGAGGGCGGTGCGGCCATGGGCCTCGGCATCATGCCGGGCGGGGGCATGGAAGGGCCGCTCGGCCTGCGCATCGCGGGGCCGCAGTCGACCTTGAGGTCCTCGAGCTGCGGATCGGGGAACAACATACGCGCCGGGTTCGACTCGACGAGGTTCTCCAGCGGCGGGACCGAGACGCGGTAGGTCGCGTTGACGACGGTGCCGGCGGCGGCGCCGTCGAGGTTGAAGGCGGTCACGCGGAGCCAGCCGCCGCTCGGGAAGATGCGGAGCACCTTGCCGTCGGCCTTGCCGCAGCCGCCGGTGGCGACCTCGAAGACGGGGACGGTGAAGGTGCGCTGGAAGGGCTGCACGCGGGCGTTGCCGCAGCTGTCGACGATGGCGAGGTACCGGAAGTCGGCCATCTCGGACTGCTTGGGCCACTGCATGCCGAGGAAGAGCTCGGCCGAGTCGGGCTGGGGCGGGACGGGCACGTCGTCGCGGCAGATCGGCGCCTTCTCGACCTTGCGCGGGCCCGTCTTGTCGCTCGGGCCGACGGGGGGGTAGGCGCAGACGTGGCGGTAGTCCCTGCGGCCGAGCAGCACGGGGTCGAAGTCCAGCACGCGTTTGCCCTGCTCGTCGAGCCGGCCCCAGATCGTGAGCGGCAGGGGAAGCGTGGGCACCTGCATCTTGATCGAGCGGAGCATGTCGTCGCCGATGCGGCTCTGCCCCGAGTCGCCGAGCGTCGTCGTGCATTGTCCGGACGAACAGAGCCAGGGGCCGCCGCGGCGCGCGGTCTCGAGCGGCACGGGATCGGTGTCGCGGACGCTCATGAAGACGCGGCTCGCTTCGGGGAAAATCTCGGGCGCGGTGCCGGGGGTGCTGCCGTTGTTCACGGACGCCGGGCCGCGGACGATCTGGAGGCTGCCGCTGAAATCCGCGGGCATGGGGGCCGAGGCCGAACCCGAGCCGGTGTTCATGCGTGTCGTCGTCGGCTGGGGCGGGTTTTCCTCGTCGCCGATCGGGGGGTCGTCGGGCTCGTCCTCCTGCGCCGCGACGGGGCCCGCGAGGCAGAGCGAGAAGGCGAGCCCGAACAGCGCTGCGAAACGCAGGCAAGCGCGCGAGGCGCTTTCGTCGGAGGCACGGATAGAGGCTTTTCGCGGGCTTCGGGGCATCGGATTCATGGCTCGGTGGGGCGGCGCCTCAGGGCGCTTCGACGATGCTGATCGGCGGTGAGACGCAGTCGGGGCTCGAGAGGAGCCGCGGCGTGACGTGGAGCTTGGCCGTGCCGGGCTTCTTCGGCGTGCCGACGACGACCGTCGCAGGCTCCGGCTCCTTGTCGAGCGTCACGCTGGCCTTCTCGAGCATCACGATCTGATCGTCGTCGATGCGGAGGTCGACGGGCATGTCGAGCCGGACGCGGTTCACGTCGAAGGCGCTGACCTCGAAGAGATCCATCTGCTCGCCTAGGCCGATGCTGACGACGCTCTGGAGCGTGCGCACGCGGAGCAGGCGGGGCTCGGGATCGATGAGGACCTTCGGGCCGGGATCGATCTGCTTCTGGCCGGAGGTGACCGCGAAGTCTGCCTCGCCGCCGATGTCGCTGAAGCAGAGGTAGAAGCGCTCGCTCTCGCCGGTCGATCCGAGCAGGACGCGGAGGCGCGTCTTGCGTTCGGCGCAGTCGGAGGTGGTGGCGAGGGCGGCTTCGCTGAAGAGCGACTCGACGATGACGGGCGCGTTCTCGACGACGCCGGGCGCATTCAAGGGGGGCGTGGCGCGGACGTAGGCCTCGCGGGAGCGGATGGCGCCGGGACGCCACTTGGAGCCGAGATCATCGGGCAAGGGGCCCGCGGTGCACTTGAGCGCGAGGAAGGTCGGAAGGACGCGGCTGCCGTCGAAGCTCTCGTTCAGGCCGCCGACGAGCATCGTCAGGTTCGAGGCGGCCTCGGGCAGGCCGGCGGGCAGGATCTCGATGACCTCTTCCTTGGTCTGTCCGGCCCAGGCCACGATGATCGACGCGCTGCCGGACCAGTCGCTCTGGGACGCGACGATGAAGCGCGCGTTGCCGTCGCTCGCGGCGGTGCACCGGAACGATCCCTCGATCGCGCCGCACGTGGGTTTGCTGGTGTTCTCTTCGGGATCGGGGCCGAGCACGAGCGCCTGGGGCGGGTCGACGCGGACCGTGACGAACGCGCCGAACGCCGGCGCGTCGCCCTCCGCGAGGGACAAGGTGATGCCGGTATCGTAGGGTTTCTGGCGCGGCGCGACGGGCACGCCTTCTTCATCGAGCGTGTCCGCGGCGAAGAGGCTGCCCGCGACGTCGACGCGGATGTCGACCTGCCCGTTCGAGGCGAGCGGATACCCCGGCTCGAGGCACGCGGAAAACGCGAGCGGAACGAGGGCAAACGCGAAGGGCGCAGCGCGCCGCGTGGGGCGACGTGTGGAGCTCACTTCTGGTAAATTTCGGTGTACTCGTTGCCGAGCGGGTGGCGGTGCCAGGCATAGGCGGACTGAGGAAAGCCGTTCTCGTCCGTATAATCGCATTGCCCGAGCTCCCAGTCGGTGTGCCAGATGCTGGCGCCGGTCGTGGGATCGACCGACATCGAGTGTGCCGTGACGTCTTCCTCTTCGGATGCGCCGGCGTGGGCGAGGCGAGCTTCAGGGTCGACGTATTGCTCGAGCAGCTCGATCGGCACCCGCGCGACGCGACCTCCGGGCAGGGGGATCGAGAAGACCAGATCGTTGTGCGTGTCTCCCATACGGCTCCTGACGGCGTTGCGGCGTGCGCCTTGGCTTTCGCCGCTCTTCACGAGCATACCGGACCCGAGGCCCCCGGGGCGAGCGCTGGCGTTCGACGGGGGGGGCCCGGAAAGCTTCACGGGCGCGCGATGGATCCCGGGCGATCCGCGGGGCGCGGGAGGGGGATGGTGAATGATCGTTGACCTCGCCGGGCGATGGTGGCCCGATACAAGGTGGCGGCACGGAGCCGCGCAGGGACGGGCCTTGGGTGTGACGGGCGCGGAGAGCAGCGAGACGGACCCTCGGATCGGCACGCTTGCCGCCGGCAAATACAGGGTCCTGCGCCTCATCGGGCGCGGCGGGATGGGGAGCGTCTACGAGGGGCAGAACGTCGCGATCGGCAAGCGCGTCGCCCTCAAGTTCCTCCGCACGCCGGCGGGCGCGGATGCTTCGGTGCGCGCGCGTTTCCACCGGGAGGCGCGCGCGGTGTCGGCGATCGAGAGCGCGCACATCGTGCAGATCTTCGACACGGGGGAGACAGAGGCCGGAGAGCCCTTCCTCGTGATGGAGCTCTTGCAGGGCGAGGACCTCGCGACGCGGCTCCGGCGCCTCGGCAGGATGAGCGTGCCGCAAGCGGTGTCGATCACGACGCAGGCCTTGCGCGGGCTCCGGCGCGCGCACGCGGCGGGCGTGGTGCACCGGGATCTGAAGCCACAGAACGTCTTCCTGGTCGACGGCGACGACGGGAAAACGCTGGTCAAGATCGTCGACTTCGGGCTCTCGAAGGTGCTCGGCGGCGAGGCCGAGATCGTGTCGCCGTCGAGCCCCTCGGCGCAGGATCCGCTGACGCGGATCGGGACGCCGGTGGGGACGCCGTTTTACATGTCGCCCGAGCAGATCGAGGCGCTCGACGACATCGATCCACGCACCGACATCTGGTCGATGGGCGCGATCCTGTACGAGACGCTCGCCGGGGCGCCGCCCTTCGCGGAGCCGACGTTCGCGAGGCTCATCATCGCGATCTGCCACAAGAATCCGCAAGAGCTCGCGACGCTCGTGCCGGGGCTGCCCGAGGCGATCGGGCGCGTGGTGAAGCGGGCGATGGCGCGGGATCGCGGCGAGAGGTACGCGTCGGCGGACGAGCTGCTCGCGGCTCTGCTCGAGGTGGTGCCGGACGTCGAGCGCTCGCAGGGGCCGTGGTCGGTGCGTGACGATGCGGCGCCGGCTCGGGCGGCCGCGACGAACCCTCCGCGCGTGCCATTGCCGACGAACGCGGAGGCCGATACGCCGATGAACGTTCGTCCGGCGCCCACCGCGCCGGGGGACGTCGAGGCGCCACGCGAGAAGGGCGACAGCGGGCCGCAGCCGCCGGGCGCGGAGCTGCGCACGTACACCGTGGGAGGCGCGACGTTGTGGCTCTCCGCGTCGCCCGCGTTTTCGTTGTGGCGAGGCGAGGTGAACGCGCCGGATCGGCTGCGCGTCGAGACGCGTGACGGCGGTCTGTTCGAGCTGAGGCTGGAGCCCGTGGGGGTCCTTCGGCTGGGGCGCGTCGAGCGTGTCGGCGACGAACGCAACGAGCTGGTGTATCCCGACGTGGCCTCGCGCCTCGCGGCGACGTTGCGTCACGACGGCGTGCGCTGGTGGCTCGGGCGACGCACCGAGTGCAGCGTGCCCGTGCAGGTCGGCGCGCATGCGCTCGCGCGGGGCGAAGAGGCGGCGCTCGTGCACGGGACGTTCGTGCAGGTCGGGGGCATGCGGGCGACGATGGTGGATCGGCGTTACGTGACGCCCACGGTGCCCGCAGGGACCGTCGATCCGACGACAGGGCTGCTCGGTCGCGCGGGGCTCGAGCAGGAGATCGCCTCGTTCCTTCAGCGCAAGCGCAGCGGCGCGCTCCTGCTCGTGAAGGCGCAGCCCTCGGCGGCTCCTGCGGGTGGAGCGGAGTATCCGCCGGGCGCGCTTGCCGCGGTGGGGATTCATCGCGCTTCGCCGAGCGCCGCGGTGGGGCTCGTCGAGGGGACGGCCGTGGTGCTCGTGCCCGGTGAGGCCCCGGAGATCGCCGAGAGGGGGCGCTCGGCGTCGGCGTCGGCGCGCGCCGCGGCGGACGGGAAGTCGTTCGCGTGTGGGTACTGGACGTTGACCGGGGATGGGAGCGACGCGGGGCGCGAGGTCGAGCTCGCGTTGCACGCGATGAGCGCGTTCTCGGAGACGTCGGGGCAAGCGGTCGCGGCGCTGCGATCGAGCGTGCCCGGGGCGCGGATTTCCAGCGTGCCGGAGGTCCTCGGCGCGTCGACGGATGCGAAGAGGACGACGCTTCTGTTCGCGATCGAGGAGCAGAAGGCGCTCGAGGCGGTGGGGCCTCACGTGGTCGCGGCGCTCGAGAAAGAGCTCGCGGCCGTGGCGGCGACGCATGCGGGGCAGGCTGCGTTCGTCGCGCCGCTCGCGCCGGGCGTGGTCGCGGCGTGCGTGACGCGGAAGGTCGACGCGGTCGCGCTGGGCAGCGCGGTGCAGTGCGACTGGCACGCGCGCCCGCCGATCCTCGATGGCAAGGTGGAGCTGCCGCGGACGCTTTCGTGGGAGGTCCTTCACGGCGACGTGCAGACCCGCGCGCAGGAGCTCGCGCGCGAGTGCGCCGATCCGCACGGGGTGCTCTCGGCGCTGAGTGGAGGGCTGCCGTATCCGATCGCGGGACGCGTGCACGCCGCGATCGCCGCGTCGAGCGCGATCGAGCGCGTGAAGATGCTCTTCGACGTGCTCGAGGGGACGTGGCGGTTCATCGCGACCGTGCTGCTCTCGGCTTACTTCGCGAGGCGGCCGGGGGACGGCGGGACCGAGCCCGTGCCCGGGTTCGACGCGATGCTCGAGCTGTACAAGCGCCACGGCGGGCGCGACGGCTTCGCGCTCGGGACGTGGCGGGAGATCGCGCGCGCGGCGGCGAAGGGGTTCGAGGGGCGCGACGATCCGATAGGCGCGCTCGTGCGCGACGTGCTCGGCGTCAAGCTCTCGCAGAACCAGACGTTCGAGACGCTTTCGAATCTGATGCAGGTCGAGCGCAACAGCTTCGCGCACGGGCACTACAACGCGGCCCGCGCGGCGGCCGATCTGCCCGAGTTCGAGCAGATGACGCGCACCTTGCTCCGCGCGCTCCGGCCTCTTTGCGCGTGGACGCTGGTGACGGTCGAGAAGACGGAGCCGGATCTCTACGGCGATCTGCAGACCGTCGAGTTCATCGACCACACGGGGCCCTTCAACACGGGGACGCGGCGAAGGCTCGGGCTGAACAGCCCGATGCGCCTGGCGAACGTCACGTACCTGGCGCGGTGGCGTGAGGGGCTCGTCTTGCCGCTCGAGCCCTTCTTGCGGCGCGTGGCGCACGAGGACAAGTTCGACGTGTACTGGATGGATCACCTGCCGCGCGCCGGGACTTGCCTCATGAGCTCGACGGTCGGAGGCCCCTCCATCAAGGTACCGTGCGACGTACGAAGGCTCCCGCCCCTCTTGCGGGTCGTGGTGGAACGTTCTTCCTGAGGAACACGCGGAGCGATACGAGACGAGGACGAGGTAGGGATCGATGCGGCTTCATGCGAATGTCTCGATCTGGCAGCGGGAGCACGACGGGACGTACGTGGCCGAGCTCTGTGGCTACAAGCTCAAGCTCACGTGGAAACCCGAGGCGCCGGGAGAGCGGCGGGGCTTCAGCTGGGAAGCAACACAAGAGGGCAAGGAGCCGCTGAAGTCGAACGAGCTCCACGAAGAGCCCGAGATCGCGATGGCCCACG
>JANMGF010001178.1:0-1006 GCA_031374535.1 Polyangium sp. (in: bacteria) | reverse complement strand
CCTCGTGGCCCAACTCTCCGCGTAATCTCCCCACCCGCTTCCATGGAAATACGAACGTTTCCCCTTGACCACAACACGAAAGGAATGTTAACCGGCATCACGGCAATGGTTCTTATCCAACCTTCTGGTCGTGTGGTGAGGGGGAAGCTCGCATGACTCCGTCCCCTTGGTCGCTCACCTTGCTTTCGGCTGGTACCGCTTCGGCTCTCGAGACCGCAGTCAGCGCATTCCGCAGCCACCTCGAGCGGATGCCCGCGAAAGACGCGCCCGCCGGCATTTACGGCCATCAGGTCGATCCGGGCACGGACGAGCACCGATGCGCGCTCCTCTTCCAGGGGCCCGAGGACGGCGTGGCCGCGCTCGGCGCGGATCGAGCCTTCCGCGGCGCACCGACGGGCGAGCGGCCGACGGTGCTGATGTTCCCAGGGCTCGGCGATCACCACGTAAACATGGGCCTCGGGCTTTACCAAACGGAGCCGGTGTTCCGTGAGCGAGTCGATCTTGCGGCCGAGATCCTCAGGCCCGAGCTCGGGCTCGACCTCCGGAGCGTCCTCTACCCCGACGGCGTCTCCCGGGCCCCGGCGAGCCAGCCCAAAGAGGCGGACGCCGCCCCGAAGCCAGGGCTCGATCTGCGACGAATGCTGGGGCGGAGCAGGCAGAAGCCAACCAAAGCCGACGAACGGCTCTCCGAGACACGCCTCGCGCAGCCAGCGCTTTTCGTGATCGAATATGCGCTCGCGAGCTTGTGGCAAAGCCTGGGCCTCCGTATCGGCGCGATGATCGGCTACAGCGTCGGCGAGTACGTCGCGGCGTGCCTCGCCGGTGTCCTCTCCTTCGAGGATTCGTTGACCCTGGTCGCGCGGCGCGCAGCGCTCATTCAAGAGCTGCCTCGAGGAGCCATGCTCGCCGTGGCATTGCCGCACGAGGCGGTGGTGCCCATGCTCGGTGAGCACCTGTCCCTGTCCGCCATCAATGGCCCCGAGCTCACCGTCGTCGCCGGCCCCCC
>JANMGF010001152.1:0-3292 GCA_031374535.1 Polyangium sp. (in: bacteria) | reverse complement strand
GGGACGGACGCGACGGACGAGGTGATCCGCGCGTTCACGACGGCGGGGGGGCACGAGGGAAACGGGTATCTGTCGACGTCGCGCAAGCTCGCGGAGGGGGCATCGGGCGCGGCGCGTGTCGTGTACCTCGCGCGTTCACTCGATCGCGCGCTGGCACCCTCGCGTGAGCTCGAGGTGCGCGTGGGGCTCATCGCGTTCGTCGCGCTCGCGGCGGCGGCGGCGCTCGCGCTGGTGCTTTCGCGCAGGCTCTCGAAGCCGCTCGACGGGCTCATGGGGTTCGTCGGGGATGTGTCGCGGGGCAAGCTCGATGCGCAGGCGAAGGTCGAGGGGCCCCTGGAGATCCGCGCGCTCGGCGAGGCGATGAACCGGATGGCGCGTGAGCTTTCGGAGTCGCGGCAGCAGATGGCGGCCAAGGAGCGGATGGAGAAGGAGCTCGAGATCAGCGCGCGGATCCAGACGTCGATCCTGCCGCGACGGCTCGAGGTGCCAGGGCTGGAGGTGGCGGCGCGGATGATCCCGGCGAGCGAGGTCGGCGGCGATTATTACGACGTCTTCGCGGTGGAGGGCGGCGGCATCATCGCGATCGGGGACGTGGCCGGGCACGGGCTGCAATCGGGGCTCGTGATGTTGATGGTGCAGAGCGCGATCGCGGCGCTCGGGCGGGAGGACGCGTCGGCCGCGCCGCGGGATCTCGTGCGCGTGTTGAACCTCGTACTCTACGAGAACATCCGGAACCGGCTGCGCAACGACGAGCACGTGACGTTGACGGTGATGCGGTACCACCGGAGCGGGCGCGTGGTCTTCGCCGGCGCACACGAGGACATCCTGATCCTGCGCGCGAGGACCGGAAAGGTAGAGGCGATCCCCACGATCGGTCCGTGGGTCGGCGCGATGCGGGACGTCGCGCGGACCGTGCAAGACGACGAGCTCGTCCTCGCGGACGGGGACGTGATGGTGCTCTACACGGACGGCGTGACGGAGGCGCAAAACGCGTCGGGAGAGCGGTACGGGATGGAGCGGTTCACGGCGCAGATCGAGGCGCTCGCAGGGGAGCCCGTGGAGCGGATCCGCGACGTGATCTTGGGCGACGTGGCGCGCTTCTCGCGGGAGCAAGAGGACGACGTGACGCTGCTCGTGCTGCGGTACCGAGCGAGCGAGGCGGCGGGGGATTGAAGGTCGAGACGCGCGCGCGGGGCTGAGGTAGAGAAGACGGTGGATCCAGAGGCGGCCGCGCCCGGATCGATGCACCGCGAGAGGAACGATGTCCCCGACCCCGACCGCGTTCGAGCTGACGTTCCGGCCCAACGTCGAGCTCATCTCCATCGTTCGTCGGTTCGTGTCCGACTTCTACGAGCGGATGATCGAGGACGCCGACACCGTCTCCCGGATCGCGCTGGCAACACACGAGCTCCTGGAGAACGCGGTGAAGTACGCGAGCGACGGCGTGACGTTCCTGTCGATCACGTTCGAGCCCGCCGAGACGTCGAGCGTCGTCTCGATCCGCCTCTGCAACCGGGCAAACGCCGAGCAGATCGCCGAGCTCGCCGCTATCTTCGAAGAGATGACCCGACACGAGGATCCCTTCGCCCAGTACCAGGTCGCGATGGCGAGGAGCGCCAAGCGGAAGGTGGGCTCGGGCCTCGGTCTCGTGCGGGTACGCGCCGAAGGAGAGATGACGATGAGCCACACCATCGAGGACGACAAGGTCACGATCCTGGCGCAGACGAACGTCGGGGCGCGGAGGAGCTCGTGAGCGCGCTCGGGGATCTCGGGGTCTCGCTGCGCGACTTTTCCGCGAGCGTCACCGCGGAGAGCGGGACGATCGAGGTGCGCTTGACGGGCAACGCAGACATGGCGGCGAAGGACGGGCTCGACGCGCTCCTGCCAGGCGTACACGCCGAGGCGCAGCGGATGGGCGTGCACGAGGTGCGGATCGATTTCCGCGAGCTCGAGTTCATGAACTCGTCGTGCTTCAAGAGCTTCGTGTCGTGGATCAGCGACGTCGGCGAGCTCGAGGCGAAGAAGCAGTACAAGATCCGGTTCATCTCGAAGCCAGAGATGCACTGGCAGCGCCGCAGCCTGCACGCGCTCCGCTGCTTCGCGGTGGATCTGATCACCGTCGAGAGCTGACGCGCCTGCCGCGCCCCGTTTGTCCGGGGGCATGCTTGGTGCTGAAATGAAAAAAGCCCGGCGAGGTTGGTCTGCACGCCGGGCCCGAGCCCAAGTCGTCCAAGGCGACCGGGCACATCTTCAAACTACGTCGAGTGCGCGACGCGTTGCAAGCTCATCACAAAGGGTGACGTATCGTCATCACGACGCGCTGGGCTCGTTCACGTCGGGCACGAGGGCGGCAGGACCGTCGGCTCGGCGGCGCCTCACAGCGCGCGGATCCATCGCGTCGCGAAGCGCATCGGCGACGAGGTACGTGCCTCCCACGGTCACGAGGAGCAGGGAGGCGGGCAGGATCAGCAAGCGGAGCGCCGCGGGGTTTCGTGCGCCCTCGGCGAGGGTCTCGCCCCAGGACGCAGCGGATGTGGGGGCGCCCATCGCGAGGAACGAGAGTGCAGCTTCGAGGAGCACGACGGACGCCACGCCGAACACGGAGCTCACGGTGACGGGGCCGAGCGCATTGGGGAGGATGTGTCGCAAGAAGATACGGGCACGCGAGGCGCCGAGGGCACGCGCCGCGAGGGCGTAGTCCTCGGACGCACCATGCAAGGTCTCGGCGTGCACGAGGCGCGCGACCTCGGCCCAGCGGACGAAGGCGACGGCGAGGACGAGCGAGAGGGCCGAGGGCTCACGCTCGATGGCACGGACGAGCGCGACGACGATGATCGCGGGGAAGGTGTCGACGGTCTCGACGAGGCGCACGAGGGCGTCGCGCGAGGTGCCGCCGCGGATGCCGGAGAGGCCGCCGAGGAGGACGCCGAGGAGCGCGCTGGCGAGCACGGCGACGAGGGAGAGGCCAAGCGCGGTGCGGGCGCCGTAAACGAGGCGGGCGAAGAGGTCGCGGCCCTTCTCGTCGGTGCCGAGCGGGTGCGCGCGGGATGAGGCCGCGAAGGGGCCCGCGGAAGTCGGGACCTTGGGACCGGAGCGCACGAGGGGCCAGACGGCGAAGGCGTCGGCGTACGAACGCGCGACCTCGTCCTCGGTGGCGCGCTCGTATTGCTCGGCGTGCACGATCGCGGGCAGGAGCTCGACGCCACGAGGACCGACGGCGAGGAGCGGGGCGGGAGCCGCGAGCATCTCGGCGAAGACACCGATGAGCACGAGCAAGCCGAGCAGCGCGGCG
>JANMGF010000094.1:0-11149 GCA_031374535.1 Polyangium sp. (in: bacteria) | reverse complement strand
CGCACGACCGGGCCCGCCGGCGGCGCGGCGAAGAACCGCCGCTTCGACGGTGTGGTGACACTCCCGGCTGGCGCGTATGTTTTGCGTTACGAAACCGACGATTCCCACTCGTTCGGATCCTGGAACGCGAGCCCGCCGGACGACCCGGAGATGTGGGGAATCACGATTTATCGCGCGAAATCATAACCGTCGTCCGGGAGGCGATCGAAACGGTGCAGCTCTCGGCCGCGGCGAAAGCGATCACCATCGAGAGCTCGCTGGACATCGACGCGACGGTGCCGGGCGATCCGGATCGCCTGCGCCAGATTGCGTGGAACCTGCTGTCGAACGCGGTGAAGTTCACGCCAGGCGGCGGGCGGATCCAGGTGCGCCTCGCGGGCGCGGGCACGGGGGTGGAGCTGCAGGTGGCGGACACGGGGGCAGGGATCGATCCCGCGTTCCTGCCGCACGTCTTCGATCAATTCCGCCAGGCCGACCAGTCGATGACACGGCCGCACGGCGGCCTCGGCCTCGGGCTCGCCGTTGTCCGGCACCTCGTCGAGCTGCACGGCGGCTCGGTGCGCGCCGACAGCGCTGGCGAGGGCAGGGGAGCCGTCTTCTCGGTGCTCATGCCGCTCAGCCCGAACCCGGAGCTCCTCGCGAGCCTCGACCGCTTCACGCCGCTGCCCACGGGCCTCGAGGAGCTTCCTTCCCTCGAAGGTCTGCGCCTCTTGCTCGTCGACGACGAGCAGGACAGCCGCGAGATGCTCGCTGCGGTGCTCCAGCAGTGCGGCGCCGTCGTGCGACACGTGGCCTCTGCGGCCTCGGCCTTGTCTGCGCTCGACGAGTTCCGCCCCGACGTCCTCGTCTCCGACATCGGCATGCCGGGCGAGGACGGATACGCCTTGATCCGTCAGATCCGGGCGCTCAAGCCTGCGCGTTGGGGCGCGCTCCCGGCCGTCGCGCTCACCGCGTACGCGAGCGCCGAGGATCGCGTGCGCGTGCTCGCAGCGGGCTTCCAGATGCACGTCCCCAAGCCCGTGGACGCCGCCGAGCTCGCCGCCACCGTCGCGAGTTTGTCCACGACCGCTCGTGATGCCGCGTCGTCCGAGACGAGCTGAGCGGCGCGGGCTCGCGATAGACCTCCGCGCGTGCGGGCAAAACCTCGGAGAGGTCCGCCGCGCGGAGGCGTTTGCAGCGACGATGTTGGGGATGTTGGGGGGATGTTCGGGGAGAGAGGTGGGCTCGTGAAGTCGCGGCTCAGAGAGCTTCGACGGACTTCAAGAGCTCGGCAACGAACTGCACGCGCGGGCGGATCAACTTCTCGCGCACGCCGGTCTGACGGACCTTGATCATGCCCGTCTGGGCGCCGAGATCGCCGCCGAGCAGCGCGTCGTCCGTGAACGTGTAGCCGTAGTTGTTGTCGGCCTTCTCCTTCTTGGGCTCCGCGTATGCCGCGCTCGAAAAGAGAATCGCACCGAGGGTCGCCAGGGCCGTGATCGTCGTCTTTCGCATCGTCGTGCCTCCGTTCGCGTCTTCCGACACGGCAGACTCGCGCGGCTTGGGGCTCTGATCGCGGACGGAAGCATTTTCGATTGAGCCCCCACCCCGCGGGGTCGATGCTCCTCCGCGCCCCCATGAAACGCGTCGAGTTCTTCTTCGATTTTTCGAGCCCTTTTGCGTACCTCGCTTCGACGCAGATCGAGGCCCTCGCCGCGCGGAAGGGCGCTTCCCTCGTCTATCGCCCCTTCCTGCTCGGCGCGCTCTTCAAGGCGATCGGCACACCCAACGTGCCGCTCTCCGCCATGCCCGAGGCCAAGCGACGGCTCGTGGTGGCCGATCTCTTCCGCTGGGCCGATCACTGGGGCGTGCCGTTCCGCTTCGCCTCGCGGTTTCCGATGAACACGGTCAAACCCCTCCGGATGGTCCTCGCGGCGCCCGAGGAGCACGTCGCGCCGCTCGTGGCTGCCCTCTACCGCGCGTACTGGGTCGAGGATCGCGACATCTCCGCGGACGACGTCCTCGGCGACGCGGCGACGTCCGTGGGGCTCGACGGCGCGGCGCTCGTCGCGGCGACGACGGAGGAGCGGCTCAAGCTCCGGCTGAAGGAGGTCACCGAGCAGGCCGAGCGGGTCGGCGTGTGCGGCGCGCCGTGCTTCCTCGTCGGGGGTCTTCTGTTCTGGGGTCAGGACCGGCTGCTCTTCGTGGAGAAGGCGCTCGACGGTTGGTGCCCCAACGGTCCGTGACGGCAGCGGCTGCCCGGCGGTGAAAAGTCCCGCCTCGATCGCGACAATCCTGTAGGATGGAGTCCATGCGTGCGCGTGTCCTCTCTTCGCTCCTGACCCTGGTCGTGGCTTCGGGGGGCCTCGTGGCCACGTCGAGCGTCGCACGTGCAGCGTCGAACGACGCGCCCTCTGCCGATGAGCCGCGCGAGATCGGCGTGGGGATGTACCTCGTCGCCGTGGAGGACGTGAGCCTGCGCGACGCGGCCCTCAGCAAGGGCGCGCGTATCCACGTGACCCGCGTCGGCACGCAAAAGGGGCGCGTGACCACGGTCGATGTCGAGCTCGCCGATGGGCACGTCTTGAAGCGCATCGGGGTCGACACGATCCGCAAGGCGTTTGCCGTCGCCGACGCGTCGAAGGAGTGACGAGCCGGGCCCCGCAGAGGCCGCTCGAGCCCGCGTGGAGGTTGGCCTCCGCGACCAAATTTCACCAGGCTCGATCACCCTGCTAGGGTGCAGCCTTCATGAGCGCCCCGCGCAAGCTTCGTGTCGCCGTGCTCTTCGGCGGTCGCTCTGCCGAGCACGAGATCTCCCTTCTTTCGGCCCGTAACGTCGTCGAAGCCCTCGATCGGGATCGCTTCGAGCCTGTCCTCGTCGGCATCGACAAGACGGGCCGGTGGCTCCTGCAAGAGGAGGCGCTGCTGCTCGGAGCCTCGCGTGATCCACGCCTCGCGCGGTTGAACCCGTCGGCGCCGGACGTCGCGCTCCTCGCGTATCCGGATTCTAAGGGCGAGGCTTCGCTCACCATCGGCGGCGGGTCCCAGGCGATCGACGTCGTCTTCCCCGTGCTGCACGGGCCAATGGGCGAGGATGGCTCCGTCCAGGGATTGCTCGAGCTCGCGGGCGTTCCGTACGTCGGCTCCGGCGTGCTCGGCTCCTCCGTGGGCATGGACAAGGACGTCATGAAGCGGCTGCTCGCGCAGGACGAGCTGCCCCTCGTGCCTTACGAGACCGTACGACGCATCGCGTGGGAGCGTGATCCGAGCGAGGTGCTCGCGCGCTGCGAGCGGCTCGTGTTGCCGCTCTTCGTGAAGCCCGCGAACCTTGGATCCTCGGTCGGCGTGACGAAGGTCAAGACGTACGAGGCGCTCGTGGAGGCCATCAGCCTCGCGTTCGAGTACGACGGCAAGATCGTCGTGGAGCAAGGCATCGAGGGCACGCGCGAGATCGAGTGCGCGGTGCTCGGCGACGAGGAGCCCATCGTGAGCATTCCGGGCGAGATCGTGGTCGATCACCCGGACGGGTTTTACTCGTACGCCGCCAAGTACATCGACGAGCGTGGCGTCACGACGCGTGTCCCGGCGGATCTCACCGAGGCCGAAACGCGCGCGATTCAGCTCCTCGCGCTCCGCACCTTTCGTGTCCTCGAGGCCTCGGGGCTCGCGCGGATCGATCTCTTCATGTCGAAGAGCCGCGAGGTGTACGTGAACGAGATCAACACGCTGCCCGGCTTCACCTCGATCTCCATGTACCCGAAGCTCTGGGAGGCGAGCGGGATCCCCCCGCGTGAGCTCGTCACCCGTCTCATCGAGCTCGCGGTCGCGCGGGCCGAACGGCGTCGCAAGCTGAAGACGTCGGCCTGAGCATGCGCGCCGTCGTTCTTCGCGAGACGGGCGGACCGGACAAACTCGTCCCTTCCACGGTCCCCGATCCCGTCGCTTCTGCCGACGAAGTCCTCGTCCGCGTGCGCGCCGCGTCGGTTTGCGGCCGTGATCTCATCGATCGCCGCGGCGGCTTCCCGCTGATGAAGTTGCCCACGATCCTCGGGCACGAGTTTGCCGGCGAGGTCGTCTCCGTGGGCGAGGACGCGGCTCAGGCGGGGTTTTCCCCGGGGGATCGCGTCGCCAACCTCCACCGGCCCATGTGCGGCGTTTGCCCGCGCTGCATGGGGGGCGAGGAGCTTCTTTGCGAGCGCGCCTATCAGAGCTTCGGCCACACCGTCGACGGCGCCTATGCCGAGCTCGTCGTCGCGCACCACCGCGCCCTCGTGAAGATCCCCGAGCCCCTCGCCTTCGAGGACGCCTCGACCCTCATGTGCACCGCGGGCGTCGCCTACCAGGCCCTCGTCTCCCGCGCGCGCATCGTAGCGGGCGAGACCGTCGTGATCACCGGCGCGAGCGGCGGCGTCGGCACCGCGGCGATCCAGGTCGCGCGGCACCTCGGCGCGCGTGTCGTCGCCGTGACCGGGAGCCCCGCCAAGGCCCAGGCCCTCGCCGATCTCGGCGCGAACCACGTCCTCGTGAGCCCCGATGGCCGGTTCGACGACGAGGTCAAAGCGCGTGTCGGCTCGCCCGTCGACGTCGCCCTCGAGCTGACCGGCAGCGCCACGTTTGGCTCGGCCTTGAAGACGCTGCGCCGCGGCGGCCGGATGATCGTCGTCGGCAACATCGACCAGGCGAAAGTCTCGATCCGCCTCGGCGCATTGATCCTTTGGGGTCATACGATTGCAGGATCGGCCTCGTGCACCCGAAATGATCTCGAATGTGTCCTCGGCCTTGCCGCCTCGGGCGCGCTGCGCGCGGTGATCGATCGAAAAATGCCGCTCCGTCATGCGACCGAGGCGCACGTGCTCCTCGAAGCGCGCGCCGTGTTCGGACGCGTTGTCCTCGTTCCTTAGCGTCCCTTCAAGCCGACTCGACGCGAACCCCGGGCGCCGAAAGCGCAGGGCGTCGCACCGTCACAGGACCGAGGACCCTCAAGATCTCGGCATGACGCGCCTCGGGCGCCCACACGAGCACGTGCCCCCCGCCGCCCGCGCCGCACGCGCGGATCACCTCCGCGCCGAGGCCCGCGAGTTGTTCGCCGAGCTCCGTCGCCAGCGCGCTCGCCGAGGGAGCACGTCGCACCTTGGCCGCCGCGCTCCGACGCATCCCCGCGAGCGTCCGCCCAAGCGAGCCTTCACGCAGCGCCGCGGACACCTCGGTCGCTGCTTCCACGAGCGTGGCCACGTTTTCCAGCGCGCGGGCCGCGTCGATCTGCTCGAGCACCTCCCCCGAAACACGCCGCACGTGGGTATCGACGAGCAAGAGCCCTGCCTCGAACCCCGCGGCCACCGCGGGCGCCGGCGTGATCCGATCGATCCGCATGCAGCCCGCCTCGCCAAACCAGAGGTCGAGCATTCCTCCGCATGCGGCGAAGATCGGATCCTGCGCTCCACACAGGATCGACAGCCCTTCGCGCTCGATCGTGATCGCCTCGCGCGCGAGCTCCTCCTCGGCCGTCACTTCACCCACGCTCCACCGAAGCGCCGAGAGCGCGGCCACCGCGGTCGATGCGCTCCCCCCGAGCCCCGAGCCCGGCGCGACGTCCGTGTCGATCCGGAGCTTCACCCCGTCCGTCACCCCCGTGCGCGCGAGCGCTGCTTCGAGCAGCCGGAATGCGAGCTCGCTCGACGGAGGCTCGTGGCTCCGCCGCGTCGTCGCCTCCTCCGCCACGGGCACCTCCAGCCGCACCCAGCCACGATCGAAGGGCTCGACCACGGCGCGCACACGTAGCCCGATCGCGCTGCCCACGACGCGCCCGGGCAGTCCTTTCACGAAGGGCGGAAGGTCGCTCCCGCCGCCGGCAAACGACACACGCATGGGTGCGCTCGCGATGGCGCGCCGCTGCGGGCTGCGTGCGGGGCGAACGGACGGGGTGGTAACGGCGCAGGTGCTCATGGGGTGCGCGCGGGCGTGTCGCCCCTCGGCGCGCTGCGCCGGCTCGGACGGCCGCGCCGCGCCTTGCAGCACGGACCGCGCCAGATCGACCAGGGGACGCGTGCGCACGCGGGTGACACGGCGAGCCCTCTCGTCCGGCTCAGTTGAGGAGCGGCGGCGCGGCCGGCTCGGACGCCGCTGCACGCACCTTCGCCACGTCGATGATTCGATCGATGAGCCGGAGCCCCGCGATGAGCACCTTGTTCTCCTCGTCTTCCCCGCCGTCCTGGGCTGCCGAGGCGAACGCGCGGAGCGACACGGCGTCCTTGCGGACCGCCGACAGATCCACCGCATGCGCGGCCTCTGCGATCTGATCGGCCAGGTCGATCACGACGTTGGCGTCCCCGAACTCGAATCCGCTCCTCGCGGCTCTGCTGAGCAGCACGGTGAGCTCGACGCGGTACGTCGCGAGCACGAGGCGCCACAGCGCTTCTCGATGCCGGAGCGAGCGCAGGATGAGGTCGTGAAGTTCCAATCCGTCGTCCCGGAAGGAGCGATCCATGCTCGGGAACCCATAAGCCCAGTGCGTCGCGGTCTCAAGGCTGCCGTGATCCACCGCTAATTGCGTACTTTGGACCACGGCTCCACCACAATTCGCTCCTCTCGCATTCTGGATGATCCTTCGAGATCGAACAAATCGGATGGCCCAGACCGCTGGTAATTGCCGGCCTTGGGCGTGTGCGCTACCCCCCTTGCTTCGTACGGCGGCGAAGAACCTCGGGGCACTATGGGAGACGTGATGTCCAACGCGAAGACGAGCGGCGGGGAGGCGGCCCGACCGAATCTCAATCCGCTTGCGAACATCAAATATGACCTGCCCGCGGGCCTCGTCGTGTTTCTCGTGGCGCTGCCGCTTTGCCTCGGCGTCGCCCTCGCCTCGAACGCGCCGCTCTTCGCGGGCCTCACCGCGGGCGTCATCGGCGGGCTTTTGATCCCGCTCCTCAGCCGCTCGTCGCTCAGCGTTTGTGGACCGGCGGCTGGCCTCACGGCGATCGTGCTTGCGGGCATCGACAAGCTCGGCACCTTCGAGAACTTCCTCGTCGCCGTGGTCCTCGCTGGCGTCCTCCAGGTGATCCTCGGCGTCGCCCGCCTCGGCACGGCCGTGTACCTCATCCCTTCGTCGGTCATCAAAGGGATGCTCGTCGCGATCGGCCTGATCCTGATCCTGAAGCAGTTGCCGCACGCCGTCGGGTACGACCTCGACAAAGAGGGCTCCGAGTCCTTCGTCGTCTCCGACTCGGAGAACACGTTCACGATGATCCTGCACGCCTTTGGCCGCCTCGAGCGGGGCGCGTTGATTATCAGCGCCATCTCGATGGCCATCATGATCGTGTGGGAAAAGACGGCGCGCCTCCGCAAGCTCACGTGGCTCCCCGGCGCGCTCGTCGTGGTCCTCGTCGGCACCGGGCTCAACGTCCTTTTCCGCCGGGCCGGTTTTTCCTTTGTGCTCGAACAGTCGCACCTCGTCACGTTGCCCGCCTACGAGGGCGTGAGCGGCGCCCTCGGTCAGCTCCGCACGCCGAGCTTCGCCGCCCTCACGAACCCGCAGGTCTACATCGTCGCGCTGACGATCGGCATCGTCGCGAGCCTCGAGACCCTGCTCAGCATCGAGGCCGTGGACAAGCTCGATCCGTTCAAGCGCAGCACGCCGCTCGACCGCGAGCTCGTCGCGCAGGGCATCGGCAACACGGCGAGTGGTCTGCTCGGCGGTTTGCCCGTCACGAGCGTCATCGTGCGCTCCTCGGCCAACATCAACTCTGGCGGACGGACCCGGGGCGCGACCATGTTCCACGGCCTCTTCTTGATCCTCGCCGTCCTCTTCGTCAGCCGTTTCCTGAACATGATCCCGCTCGCGAGCCTCGCGACGATCCTGCTCATGACCGGCTACAAGCTGGCCAAGCCCGAGCTCTTCCAGAAAATGTACAAGCTCGGCTGGGACCAGTTCATCCCGTTCATCTTCACGATCACCGCCATCCTCCTCACCGACCTTCTGCGCGGCATCGTCGCGGGCATCGTCGTCGGCGTCGGCTTCGTCCTGCGCAGCCACATGCGCGCGGCCTTCACCGTCGTGAAGCAGGGCAAGAAGCGCGTCATCACCTTCAAGAAGGACGTCTCCTTCCTCAACAAGGCGACGCTCATCGGCGTGCTCAAGCGTATCCCCGACGGATCGACCGTCGTCATCGACGGCACCCGCGCCGACTTCATCGATCACGACATCGTCGAGGTGATCGAGGACTTCCAGGTCTCGGCGCCGATGCGCGGGGTCCAGGTCGAGGTGCGCGACATCCGCACGAAGGACACGGCGCGACGGACCGAGGCCTCCATCACCTCCGAGATCGCCTCGTCGCAAGAAGGCCGCGCCCAAGCACGTACCTGACCCGCACCTGATACGCGCCGCACCTCCGTTGCAGCCACTTCGTCGGCTGCCGCCCGGACGGCGCGAAAGCGCTCGCCTCGCGTGCGATGCACGATCCCTGGACGAACCTTGCGTTGCCCGGGAGAATGGGTCAAAACCCGCAGTCGCCCCGCGGCGAACGCTTCGTTCCCGGAGTTCCGCGAGATCCGCGCCGTCCGTCCAACCGTTCGAAAAGGACGGGAAGCAACGGATGGAAAACGAGGTGCTTCGTCCCTCTCCACCCCTCTCTCGCGCTACGTACTCCACCGTGACCGCCAAGCAGACGACCGCGCAGCAGCCGCTTCGTGCCGAGCCGAGCTCGGATGACCCTTCCAGCACGCCGCAAGCGAACGGCGACACGGACGAGCTCGCGATCGTGCGCGAGGAGCAGGCGTTGCTCGAACGCGTGCGCGAGCACCTCGCCACCGTGAAGCCCTCGCGCCCGCCGCCCACGGAGGACTACGAGGCGCAGATGATCTCGCTGCGTGATCAGATCGCCGTGAGCCGCCTCGAGGACGTGCCTCCGCTCATGCAGCAGATGGAGCGTATCGCCGGCGTCGCCGCGCGCCGCGCCGAGGTCGTCACCGAGCCCGTCGACCCGCGCTCGCCCTACTTCGGTCACCTCCGCCTCCGCGAGCGCGGCAAACAAGACCGCGACGTCTTGATCGGCCGTACGACACACGTCGACGCCAGGGCCGGCGTGCGTATCGTCGACTGGCGCCACGCCCCCGTCAGCCAGCTCTACTACCGCTACGAGGAAGGCGCCGAGTACGAGGAGACCTTCGGCGACCGCGAGGTCGAGGGCAAGGTGCTCGTCCGGCGCACCGTCACGATCGACGAAGGCTCGCTCTACCGGATCGCCGCGCCGCAAGGCGTCTTCGTGCGCGCCGAGAGCGGCTTCCGCAGGCTCGACAGCCGCGCGGTCGTGCTCGCGGGTGGCCAGGGCACGGCCGTTCGCCCCGAGGACATGCGTGGCGCCCTCGGCACCGGCGCGGCGTTCGCGGCGAAGGAAGATCGCCACCTGCCCGAGATCGCCGCGCTCCTCGATCCGCGGCAGTTCGAGCTCATCTCGCGCCCCGACGCGGGCATCGTGGTCATCCAGGGCGGCGCGGGCAGCGGCAAGACGACCATCGGCGTCCATCGCATGGCCTTCCTCGCCTTCAACAACCGCAGCCGCTTCTCTGCCGACAAGATGCTCGTCATCGTCGGCAGCCCCGCGCTCCGGGCCTACATCAGCGAGGTTTTGCCTGCGCTCGGCATCGGCCAGGTCCAGGTCGAGACCTTCGCCGAGTGGGCGCGCGCCACGCGCACGCGTGCCTTCCCGTGGCTCGAGGTCCCCATCGAGGAGAGCACCCCGAGCGTCGTCACGCGGTACAAGACGCACCCTGCGCTCCTGCGTTTGCTCGAGCGCCGCGCCATCGAGTACGGCCAGGATCTCACGTCACGCAAGGACTCGCGTGGCGTCCTCTGGCTCTGGGCCGACACGCTCACCGACAAGGAGAGCGTCGAGCGTGCGTTCCGCGAGGCGAACGATCCCGAGTTCCCCCTCGAACAGGTTCGCCAGGCGTGGCGCTGGTGCGCCGAACGTTGCCCTGCGGTCCTCGACCGTGACCCCGGCGATCGCGCCGAACGCAGGGCCGCGCTCGACGCCGAGCCCGCCTCTGCCGAGGAAGAGGACGAGCGTCTCGGCGCCGACGACAAGGTCATCGAAGAGGACGAGCGCGCGCGGCTCGACCCCGAGGACGACGCGCTCCTTCTCCGCGCCTACCAGGTCATCAAGGGCGACCTCAAGAAGGGCAAGCAGCCGCTCGTCTTCGAGCACCTCTTCGTCGACGAGGCCCAGGACCTCGCGCCGATCGATCTCGCGGTCCTCCTCGGCGTCGTCTCCCAGCAGAAGTCGGTCACGCTCGCGGGTGACACCTCGCAGCGCCTCTTCATGGACTCGGGCTTCCGCGACTGGAGCCGCGTCCTCGACGATCTTGGCCTCGCCTCGACCAACATCGAGCCTTTGCGCATCGCGTATCGCTCGACGCGTGAGGTCCTCGCCTTTGCCCGTGACGTCCTTGGCCCGCTCGCCGACCCCACGCCTCCCATCGCGCCGCGCACGGGCGCGCCGGTCGAGCACCACCATTTCCCGAGCCAGGGCGCGGCTGTCGCGTTCCTCGCGGACTCCATTCGCCCGCTCTTCTCGCGCGAGCCCCGCGCCACGCTCGCCATCCTCGCGCGCCACCCCGAGCAGGCGGACGCTTACTACGAGGCGCTCAAGATGGCCGAGATCCCGAGCCTTCGTCGCGTCCGTGTGTACGACTTCATGTTCCGTCCGGGCGTGGACGTCACCGAGATCCGTCAGGTGAAGGGCCTCGAGTACGACTATGTGGTGCTCATCGACATCAACGAGTCCACGTATCCGACGGACGACGAGTCCCGGCATCTCCTGCACATCGGCGCGACGCGCGCGGCCCATCAGCTGTGGGTCGTCTCGACGACCCGGCCGAGCCCGCTCGTCCCTGCGTGGTTGCTTGGTGTTTGAGCGTTGAAACCCTGGAAAAACGGCCTTGCCGCGGGAAGCGTGATCGAACGGTCACGAGAGGCTTGACTCCTGCACGGACAGGAGTAGGTTCCGACCCGTCGTCGCCGCTCCCTTTGGTGAGTTTGGCGAACATGACGCGCGGTGGAGCAGCCTGGTAGCTCGTCGGGCTCATAACCCGAAGGTCGTAGGTTCAAATCCTGCCCGCGCAACCAGCAGAGCGTGGGGTCAGCCGTAGGCGCTGCCCCCCACGCTCGGTTGACTTT
>JANMGF010000091.1:0-3251 GCA_031374535.1 Polyangium sp. (in: bacteria) | reverse complement strand
TCTGCAGCGATTTCTTCTGGGAGAGGATCGCGGCCGAGATTGGCATCGATCCGCCCCCTGGCATCAACACCTGGCTCCACGGCGATTTCATGGGGAGCACCTCGCAGCTCCGGTATGGCCAGGTCGCCGGGGATGCGCTGGGTATGGATCCCGTGTTCGGCTCGCTCTTGAATCCGACGGGCGGGCTCGTGGGTCCGGGCAATCTGGCGGTGGACGGCAACGACTCGGCGATCGGGTATCATGGCGCGGTGCACGACGCCGGGGGATATCTGTACAACTACCACGACCAGGGCCCGGGATACGATTACCTCGGGGAAGAGGGGCGCGACACGAGCAGCCCGCTCTCCGGCCAGCGTTCTGGAATCTCGTACTGGCGCGAGCAACTGCCGGATCGTGGCACGGGAACGAAGGCCGCCGACGGGGCGGGCGATGTCATCATGGATGGAGTCGTCGGGGGAATCGACGCGGTCTCCGGGGCCTACGACACGGCCAAGGACGTCGTTTCCGGGGCCTGGAACAGCCTGTGGGAGTAGGGCGAACGGCGATGAAATGTTTCATGCTCGAGATCGACGAGCTCGCGACCCTGGTCGGTTTCCTGAATGCGAGGAAACTCGTGGGCCTCGACGAGGGGCTTTTTCGTGTGTTCACGGAGGAAAACCTCCCGAACCTCGTGGCCAAGCTGAACACGCATGGCTGGATCCATCCGGCCGAACGACCGGGCACGTGGCATCTTCACGAAGAGCTCATGCAGACCCTGGCCGTCGCCGTGGCGCCGAAGTTCGCGGTGCTGGCGCGGTCGTTGGCGCATGAAACGTCGATTGTTTTTTATGGCGTGGAGGAGGAGATCACCGAGATCGTGGTGACGGACGAGAAAGCCGTCGTCGCGCGTCTCGCCGGCCTCTCGGAGCTGGTCTCCGAGGTGATGACCTTCCTGCGTGATAGGCGGCCGGGCGAGATCGGGGTCGCCCGCGTGAAAGGGGAGACCTTCGACGCCGGCCGCCGTGCAACCGTGGATGCAGACGGGACCCTGCGCACGAAGACGGCGGGGCTCTTGCCTGCGGACGAAAATGCGTGGAGCGCGGAGAACGTCGATTTTTTCGTTCGGGGAGCGATGGCCGAGCTCACCGGCTGACCCGCAGCGCGCCCTTCGCATAATCGCGGAACGCCCGCACCTTCGGCGGAAGCAGCGCCGCGCCGCTATGCAAGAGGTAAAGCGTGCCCCGCTCGACGGCGCTCCATTCCTCGAGCACCGGCACGAGCCGCCCCTCGGCGACGTCACGCGCGGCGAGGTCCTTCAAGAGCACACCCACGCCTCCGCCGGCGACCGTCGCATCACGCACGAAGCCGTTGTCATTCGCCAGCATCGCGGCCCGCAGCGGCACCCGCTCCTCGGCCTCCCCGCGACGCAGGGTGAGCGAAAGCTCGCGGAACTTGAAGCGCATCGCCAGCAGCGGAGACGCGCCGAGCTCGCTCGGGTGCGTCGGAGCTGCGTTTCGGCAGAGGTACGAAGGCGCCGCGAAGAACCCCAGCTCGAGATCCATCATCCGATGCGCGATGAGCGACGAATCGCGTAATGTAGCCGCGGCCCGGAACGCCACGTCGATGCGATTTGCCCCGAAATCGAGCGCCGTCTGCGTCAGCTCGACCTCGACCCGCACCGCAGGGTACGCCGTGAGAAACCCCGATACCAGCGGCGCCAGGATCCCGCCGAGATCCGTCGGCCCCGTCACGCGCAAAACACCCCGGGGCTCGGCCCGACCTGCGCGCACCGCCGCCGCCCCCTCGTCGAGGGCCTCGAGCGCCGCGCCCACGCGCTCCCGGAACGCCGCCCCGTCGTCGGTCATCGACACGCTGCGTGCCCCCCGCCGCAAGAGCGCCACCCCCAGCGCCCGCTCGAGCCGCCCGACCCGCCGGCTCAGCGCCCCCTTCGTCTCGCCCATCGCCCGCGCCGCCGCGGTGATCGCCCCGAGATCCGCCGCCAGACAGAACGCGCGCAGATCGGCGATGTGCTCCGTGATCGTTTCCGATTCGGCAACCTTGTGTCTCATCCTGGCCCTCTTGTACCACGATCAGAAACGACGGATGTTGTCCTCGTCGAAAGGAAGACGACTCCGATGACCACCGCTTTGAATCCCACCGCCGCCGCTCCCGCCCCGTCGAAGGGCCTTCACATTGGGCTCTGGGTCGTGCAGGCCCTCGCGGCCTTCGCTTTCCTGGGCGCCGGCGCCACCAAGCTCACCACGCCGATCGCCGATCTCGCCACGAAGATGTCCTTCGTGCCGCATTTCCCCGCCATCGCGGTGCGCGCCATCGGCCTCGCCGAGGTGCTGGGCGCCCTCGGCCTCGTGCTCCCCTCGGCGCTGCGGATCGCGCCGAAGTTGACCCCCCTCGCCGCCGCGGGCCTCGTCGCCCTGATGCTCGGGGCGGCCGGCACCCACGTCGCCGTCGGCGATGCGCCCGGGATGGTCCCCTCGCTGGTCCTGGGCGGCCTTTCAGCCTTCATCGCCTGGGGCCGCGGTCGCAAAGCCCCCATCGCCGCCCGCGCCGCTTGACCGAGCCCCCCCGTTTCCCCAGGTAGCCGCTCTACCATGGGTGCGACCGCATGAAACGTCTCCTCGCCGAGCTCCGGACCCTCGCGCGTGACGAGCGGGGACGCTCATTCGTCTACGTCCCCTACGACCAGCTCTCGGACGCAATCGGCCCGCTGCGGGATCTGCCGCCCGAACGCGCGGGCATTCTGCTCGTCGAGGACCCGGCCAAAGCCGCGCGCCGGCCTTATCACAAGCAGAAGCTCGCCCTCGTGCTCGCCAACATGCGCCATTTCGCCCTGGAGCAGGCGCGGCGCGGCGTCGCGGTGCGATACGTCGTCGCCGAGGCCGGGTATGCCGAGGCCGTCCGGCGCGCCGCCGCCGAGGTCGGGCCGCTCGTCTGTATGGAGCCGGCCGAACGGGAGCTCCGCCGGGATCTCGCGCCCGCCGTCGACACAGGCGCGCTCCGCGTCGTCCCGCACGACGGGTGGCTCACGACCCGGGACGATTTCCTCGCCGCCACGGGCGGGCGCCCTCCCTATCGTATGGACGCGTTTTACCGGTACGTACGCCGAAAAACCGGCATCCTCGTGCAGGGCGGCAAACCCGAGGGCGGACGGTGGAGCTTCGACACGGACAACCGCCTCCCCTTCCGCGGCGATCCCCCGGCGCCCACGCCCCCCTCCTTCGAGCCGGATCCCATCACGGAAGAGGTCTTTTCGC
>JANMGF010001106.1:0-2484 GCA_031374535.1 Polyangium sp. (in: bacteria) | reverse complement strand
GGCCGCGATGATCTTCTTCGCGATCTCGAGGTCGCCGCAGAGCAGATACCCGGCGCGGTTCGCCGTGATGTCCACGCACTGCGACCACCGCTTCAGGTTCGCCTTTGCGCCGTCCGCCACGAACTTCTTCACGACCATCCGCAGACCTTCGATCTGCATCGGCTGCATGAACTGGCGGATCGTCTGCGCCGTCGCCATCACCTGCTTGTCGATGTCTGCCGGCGAAGGCGCGTCCGGCTGGACGAGCTTGATCGCCGCGAAGAGGAGCACCGTTAGCTCGGTGACCGTCGGGAACAGGGTCTTGATGTAGTGCTCGCCGCGATACATCGCGAGGTGCTTGCCGATGATGAACGTCAGCTCCTGCGGCGAGAACCCGGTCAAGACCGTTTGACCTGCAACCGACGAAGGCGGCTCGGCGGGCACGGCGACGAGCGCTCCCGGCACGTCGCTGCGCACGTAGAGCGCCGGGCACGGGATCCCGAGCACCTGCGAGGCCCAGCCGAACGTACGCGCGAACGTGACGGTCGACGTGGCCGGATCCTGGCGGAACCGCGGATCGAGGACTGGCTTCTCCTTCTTCGCCTCCAGCGTCGCGATCTTCGCCTTGAGCGCCGCGGAGGCGATCATCTCGAAGATCTTGCCGATGTAGAGGTTCTCTTCCTCGTGGAAGAGGTTCCGGAGCCACTGCTCGTTGTCGAGCCGGTTCTTGACCTGCAGCATCCCCTGCGGACGGTAGTCCTCGAAGAAACGCTGCTCGTCCTCGTCGGCCTTGCGAATGAACGCGAGCGCTGCCGCCGTGCACCACGCCGGATCGTACGACTTCTGCTCCACGTAGAGCCGATAGAGCTCGTGGTACGAGTCGGCGTTCGTCGCGTCGATCTTTACGAGCGACTGGTACTCGGCGATCGCGTCGTCGTTCTGGCCGAGGCCTGCGAAGAGGTGCGCCAGGATCTGGTGCTCCTGCACGTCCTCCGGCTTGATCCGCGAGGCGATCTTGAACGTCTCGACCGCTGCGTTCACGTCCTCGAGCCGGTCGCGGTAGATGAGGCCGAGCGCGTGCCAGAGGGTGAACTCGAGGTCGATGTTCCCTTTGCCTGCCACGCGGTGCAGCATCTTCCGGTAGGCCCGCTCGAGCTGCTTCCAGTCCCTCTGCGACGTGAGGATCTTGTTGATGCGCTCGAAGGCGTCGAGGAAGGCCGGATCGAGATCCAGCGCGTCGTTGAACAGGTCCACCGCGCGCCCGAGATCCTCGAGCTTGTCGCGGTAGATCTGCGCCATCGTGAAGAAGTACCTCGACTTGCGGCCGGGCTGCGTCTCGAGGTCCGCGATGCGCTGGAGCGTGTCCACCATCCGCTCCCACTGACCGACCTTCTGGTACAGCGTCAGCATCCGGTGCAAGAGGATGTGGTTCTGCGGCTCGAGATCGAGCGCCTCCTCGAACGCCTCGACGGACTTCGTCGGGTTCTGATCCTTCTCCCATGTATCGGCGATCTCGCCGAGCAGCTTGAAGCGCTCGACGCCGTCGATGAGGTTGTCGAGGATCTGGCGCTTGTAGTGCGCGACCTGCTTCCAGTCCTTCAGCCCGTCGTAGACGGCGACCATCGCGTCGAGCGTCGGCCGGTGTGAAGGCTCGACGCCGAGCGCCTTCTCGAAGTTGTTGATCGCCTGCTTCGCCTGGCCCTGGTTCTGCTTGATGAGGCCGAGCTTGTAGTAGACGTTCGCCCGCTCCTCGGTCTCTTCTTCGCCGAGGCTCGTCAACACCTTCTGGTAGTTCGTCAGCGCGCCGGCCCAGTCGCTCAGGCGGAAGCACACGTCTGCGAGGCCTCGGATCGTCTCCTGGCTCGTCAGATCGATCGTGTAGGCCGCCTGGTACGCCTTGAGGGCCTGCTCGTTCTTGCCGAGCGAGACGAGCACCTTGCCGAAGGTGTTCTGCAGCCGGTGTTGCTCGGGCTTCTCGCGCTTGCCCGACTTCTTGACGAGCAACTCCGCAAGCGGCTCTGCCTTCGCCCACTGGTCCGTGTTCACGTACTCCGTGAGCAGCGGCATCGCCGCGTCCTCGTTGTCGCCGTCGCTCTGGAGCGCGAGCTCGTACGCCTGCACGGCGAGGTCGTGCTCGCCGAGCCGGTCTTCGCGTAGCCGGCCGAGCTCGACGAGGAGCTTGGCGCGCTGGCGCGGCGCCTCGGTGTTGACCTGCTCCTGGTCGAGGTAACGTGCGGCCCGATCCCAGTCCTCCGAGTCGATCGCGATGACACGCAACGAGGCGAGGGTCAGCAAGTGCGCCGGATCCAGGTCGAGCGCCATCTCGAAGCGATCCTGCGCCGAGACCCGCTCGCCCTGCCCGTCGAGCTGCTTACCGATCCGGTAATACATCTCGACGCGCTGCTTGCCGTCCGGCGTGAGGTCGGCGACGCGCGTCATGTAGTCGATCGCGCGCGACGTATCCTCCTGCTTCTCGTACAGCTTCGCGAGCGCCTCGAGCGCCGG
>JANMGF010001003.1:0-21994 GCA_031374535.1 Polyangium sp. (in: bacteria) | reverse complement strand
CGCCGCGGAGAACGTCGCCGCAGGGTTCGTCGCATCCATCAAGCGACCGGGGAAACCGATGAGGTAGACGTCGTCGCCCGCGCCGATGACCGAGAGCTCCTGCTTCGACGCGATCTCCAGAACCACGGCCGAGCGGCCTCGGATGGTCACGACACCGACGTCGGGCGTGATGCTCTCCGCGTCGGTGGGTCGATACGCCGGGTGCGTGCGCATCTCGATCACGTCGAAGCGCACTTGCCCTCGCCCTTCGTTCTCGAGCGCGATCACCGCGCCCTTCTCGCGCGCCTCCTGGATGCAGCGCGCGTTCGTCGCGAGCACCGAGGGCCGCACGGCAAACGCGGTGCAGAAGCCCTCGCCGCGCGCGGCGAGCATGAAGATGCCCTTCTTCGATCGATCGTAGAGGTTGCGACCGAAGCTCGCGTTCGCCGGGTGCAGGTTGCCGAGGCGCCCCTCGATCTCTTTTCGGCGCGGATCCTCGGGCGGCAGCTCCGCGAGGTCCTCACGCAAGCGCTGGATGTCGTCCTGCGATCGGGTGCTCCAGAAGATGAGACCGCCGAGCGAAAGGAGCGCGACGACGAGGAGGCCGCCGAGCGCATACGCCGTCCTTCGTTGCGAGGCCGTCGCCGCCGTGACCTTCTCCTCGATGATCGCACTAAGCTCCGCGGTTCGCCCGTGCTTGTTCCGCCCACTCGCAGCCGAGACGGCCTGCGAGATCATCATGGCGATCGTCCGTTGCCCGACGCGAGCACCCGCGGGAGGCGCCTGCTGCACGGGCGGCGCGGCGGGCGCGGGCGCGAGGACCGAGACGATCTCCGTCGGCGGCCTCGGCGCTGCGATCGGAACGAGCTCGATCCGGATCCGCGGGCCCTTCGCGCCGAAGCTCACCTCGCTCCCCGTGACGAGCGCGTGGCGCTGGACCCGCTGTCCGCCGACGAACGTGCCGTTGCGGCTGCCGAGATCCGCGACGTACCACGCGCCGCCCTCACGACGCAGCTCCGCGTGGTGACCACTCGCCTCGCGGTCGTGGTTCGCGTCGAAGACGACGTCGTTCTCCGGCGCGCGACCGAGCCGCACGAGATCACGCTCGAACGTCTGCGAGGTGCCGGCTTGATGCCCTGCGAGATGGACGATGCGGAGGTTCACGGCGTGGGCACTCCGCGGACGAGATCGATACGCATGCCGATGCGAAACGGTGAGGCTTGCACGATCGTCGTCTTCTGCCCGGCGATGGAGATGTCTTCCTCGTCGTCCACGTGGGCCGCGTGAACGGCGATGACGTGGCCGTACTGGTTGAAGATGGGGCTGCCGCTGTTGCCGCCGCGCGTGACCGCGTCGTGCAGGATCACCGGGGCCTTCTCGGCGGACGTGGCCTGCTCGTCGAAGCCCATGAGCCGGCCGAGGTGCCCGCTGAGGAACGTCGCCGAGGGGCTCACCGGATCCATGACGCGACCGGGGAAGCCGAGCACGTACACGTCGTCGCCCGGCCCGAGGGCGCGGAGCTCGGCGTCGCTGGCGAGCGTGACGGAGACGGGGAGCACACCCTTCACCCGGAGGAGCGCCACGTCGGGCGTGTTCGCGCGCTTCGATTTTCCGTCGTACGTGGGGTGCGCGCGTTGCGCGACGACCTCGAGCTCGACCTTGCCGCGCGACTCGTTCTGCACGACGACGGGTTTGCCGCCGCGGGATCCGCAGGCCGTGACGCAGTGGGCGTTCGTGACGAGCAGGGTCTTGCCGATCGCGAAGGCGCTGCAGCAGCCGCCGATGCGACGGTTCTCGGTGTACGCGAGGACGTACAGCGCGCCCTTGTTCTGCTCGTAGATCTCGCGCCCCGTCATCACCTTCGTCGGCACGGTCCCCGCGGGCGCGGCGACAGGGCGCTCGCTGAGGCCCGCCTCGACCGCGAGGATCGCCGCGGCGCGCTTCGATCGATAGACCGCGAGGGCCGCCACGCCGAGCGCGACGAGCGTCAACGCCACGCCAAACGCGAGGAGCGCATTCAGCCGCGCGCCACGCTTCGTCGCCTCCGCGACCTTCGACTCGACGATGCTCGCGCGCTGATCGGTGCCGCGGGTCGCGTGCTCCACCGCGTTCTCCACGATGCGTTGCGCGGTCGCGAGATCAACACGTCCCTCCACGTCCCCCGCCGCGCGTGATTCCTGCGCAGGCGGCCCGAGGATCTCCACGCGGAGCACGGCGCCGCCCCCGATCCGCACCTCGTCGCCCGGATTCAGCCGATGCGATGCGATACGCGCCTCGGCCACGTACGTCCCCGCCTCGCTGCCGAGATCCACGATCCAGTAGGCGCTTCCGTCCCAGCGGATCTCTGCGTGGAACGGCCTCACGCCGAGACGCTCGCCGCCCGCGAGGACCATGTCGTTGCCGACCGCGCACCCGATACGAACCGGAGCGGAGCCCATCTCGTGGACTGCGGGGGCCCACGGGCCGCGCGTATGCGAGATGCGCAGCATCGCGGCCCAGTATATTTTTGGCAGCCGAGCTCCGCCAGCGCTAGCGCGCCAAACGCTAGGGCTTGAGCAGGTAGTAACCGGCGATCGTGATACACGCGAGCGCACTCGCGATCATCATCACGATGAGCCACTGCGGCGCGCCATCGGTCGGGATGTAGATCGGATCATCCGAGCTCATGGACCGCGGCCCGAGCGAAGATGGACCTTCCCCGTCCTTGGAGCTTTCGTCCCGCCGCTCGGCGTCGGTCTCGCGGCGATGCCCCTCCGACGACGACGACGGCACCGGCGTGATCGGCACCGAGATCTTCGGCTGATCGCGATCCAGCTCCTTGACACGGCGGCTCGGATCGGGGGCCGAGAGCGAGCTCGGAGGCCCGGGCTCGGGCAGCTGGTACTTGCGGTACTTCAGCCCCGAAATATCCTCGTCCGTCGGCTCGGCCAGCGCCTCGCCCTCGAACTTCGACACGACGACCGTGATGTTGTCGTGTCCGCCCGCCTGGTTCGCCCGATCGGTGAGCGTCTTGCAGACCTCGAGGGGATCGTCGACCGTGCGCAGGACCTCGCGGATCTCCTCGTTGCGCACCATGCCCGAGAGGCCGTCGGAGCAGAGGAGGAGCGTGTCGCCGCGCTTCAGCTCGACGTACGTGAGGTCGACCTGCACGCTGTCGGAGGTGCCGAGCGCCTGCAGGATGATGTTGTTGTGCTCGAAGGTCTCGGCCTCTTCCTCGGTCAGCTGACCCGCCTCGATGAGCTGGTTGACGAGCGACTGATCACGCGTGACCTGCACGAGGCGATCGCCGCGGAGGATGTACGCGCGGCTGTCGCCGACCTGGCCGATGAAGAGGTGATCGTCGACGAGCGCAGCCACGGTGGACGTCGTGCCCATGCCGCGCCGCGTGCGATCGAGCTTGGCCTCGCTGAAGATGCGCAGGCCCGCCGACTCGATCGCGTGCACGAGGCGCGCGGCGATGTCGTCGTGATCCTTCGGCGTGTCACCGGCGATCATCTTCTGGAAGATGATGTCGACCGCGAGCTGGCTCGCGACCTCGCCGGCGGCAGCGCCGCCCATGCCGTCACACACGCCGAGGAGAACGCCCCGCTCGCCGACGAGCTGGTTGCGATCGGTCTCCATCAAGCCGCGGCTGGCCTTCGTCAGGTCCGCGACGATGAAGTTGTCCTCGTTGTGCTCGCGCACCTGTCCGACGTCGGTTCGGCCGAAAAGCCGAAGCTTGATCGGATCGGGTTTCTGGAGCTTACGCTCGCCGGGCAGGCCCTCGCCGCTGTCCGCGGGGCGGTTGCTGTCGGGCTGCGTCTCTCGGGAGGCTTGTTCGCTCATGGGCTAACTACGAGAGGTCCACCCGGAAGAGGTGCTGGCCGATGCGCAGGTAGTCGCCGTTGCCGAGCGTGAAGTCCGATCGGATCGCGACGTAGGTCCCGTTGGACGAGTCGAGATCCATGATCGAAAACTCGCCGCTCGCGGCGCTCCTGCGGAGGACGGCGTGACGCCTCGACAGGAACGGATCGGCCGTAAAAACGATGTCTCCCACCTCTCGACCGATCACCGTTTCATCCCGGAACAGATGGTAAACGTCGCGGGTCACGCCCTCGACCGTCCGCTGGCAAAGCCGTGCTCGCCGAGGCATCGAGGGAGACCCGAACAGCAGGGTCCCATGCTGGGTCGCATGGCCTAGCCCTCGTTCCGCGTCGTTCACGGTTTCGAACTGTAACACTTCGAGGCCCAGGAGGAGCAAGTCGCCGTCTTTCAAGGCGTGCGGTTCCCGGATGCGCCGGTAGACCCCGTTCGTGGAGTGCAGATCCCGGACGATCCAGTGACCACCCTGGGGCAGGAGGCGCGCGTGGCGGGGCGAAACGTAAAGATCATCCGTGAGGAGGATGTCGCCCTCGGCCCGGCCCACGTCGACCTGGCGGTCCTGGAGCGGGAAAGCCTTGCCCTCGCTGCCGTCCTCCACGATCACCACGAGCCGGCCGGTCCGAGGACGGGCACCTACGGAAACCGCGGTTGAAACCGTGGGCGCGACGGGCCCGGGGGAGACGAACGCCGGGGCGACGCGTTCGGAGCGGTCGTCCTTGCGGCCCGCGCCGGAAGATGCTCCGGGGTCGACGAGGACGGGCTCGGCCTCGGCGCGAGGAGCCTTCTCCCCTTCGTCGAGAGGCGCGCCGCAGTACTTGCAAAAACGCATGCCTTCGGCGGAGTGGCCCTGGCAGCGGGCGCAACGGACGAGCTTGGGAGGGCCGGTCCGGGGGGTCGCGATGCCCACGACGGGAGCGCCGATGATTTTTTCGCCCGTGTCGTCGGGGATCGTGGCCGGGGCGCCCTCCGGGGTCGCGGCGACGGCGACGGCGACGGCGGCGGGACGACCGAGCGCGGCGCCGCAGGTCACGCAGAACCGATACCCGGGCGGGTTCGAGGAGCGACAACTCGAACACGTGGTGATGGACTCCGCCCCGAACGACACGGTGAACTGGAGCGCGGGGGCCTCGGGCCGGGAGCGTGGCGCCGAGGGCTTCGCCGACGAGCTGGGCAACGCCGAGATCGGGCTCGCGGACGTCGGGCTCGCGGACGTCGGGCTCGCCGAGGGAGCGGGGTTCGAGGCGATCGCGGGTGCGGATGCGGGCTCGGCGTCCACGCGCTCACGCGGGGGCTCGGCGATCTGTACGCGCTCGATGCGCTCCATGCCGTGGGGCGGCGTGGGCGGCACGCCACGACCCTGCGGCCGGAGGCGCCGGCCGCAATCAAGGCAAAACGTCAGGTTGTCGGCGTTTTCACGACCGCAGACGTCGCAGATCACGGCCTCGAGAGGACCGCGGAGGCGCTTTCGAGTCAAGTGCCGGAGCGCAGGATCGTCACGAAGGGCCTCCCCGCGGGCCCTCGGGCGCTAGCGACGGCCGATCTCGCTGCGGAGCTCGAACTGGAACTCGACGCCGAGGAAATGCGCCACACCCGTGGCACGGACGGCGCCCGCGGTGTCGGTCCATCCGGCGATGAGCATGGGCCGGTAGTTGAGGCCGAAGCCGAGGAGGGCTGTGCGCGACAGCTCGATCTCCACGCCGATGCCGCCGAAGAGCAGCCCGCCGCCGGTCTCGACCCCCCACTCGTTCCCATAAGCAAGCGCGCCGATCCCCCACGAAACGTAGGGCGCGGTGCGGGTGCCGATGTCCGGCAGGTACCGCATCTCGAAGCGGAGCTGCTGGAAGATGCCGAGCCGGTAGAGGTTGCTCGAGTCCATCTTCGCGAACTGGTAGGCGCCGCCGATGTACCAGGGGCCGGCGGACCGGTAGCCGCCGCGGATCGCCAGGCCGCCTGCGCCGCCGAGGATACAAGGCGCGGCCTTGCCGCCCTGGGGCGCGCAGACGGGGCCCGGGTCGAGGTTCGTCTCGGCGACGATGGCCACGCCATACTGGAAGTACTCGACGTGCAGCGGCGGGGGACGCACGCGCTCGGGGCCGCCCGTAAGAGGCTGGTTCGCAGGGGGCAGCGGCGTGCCCGGCTCACCGCGCGCCGGGGCCGAGGCGGCGAACAGAGAGGCGCAGAGGAGCAGACCGAGGGGCCGTCGCACGCGCACCGGGGCTCACGCTACGCGCCCGGGGCAGGTACCGCAACCCGGCGCGAGGTCCGAAGCCGGGGCGTGACGTGCCTCGATCCGCTCTGGGCGGGGGGTTGGGAAGGCCGGAGGAAGGAGTTGCCGGGAGGCGGGGGCGGGAAGGTCCTGGTCACGCGGGTCTCCGGCGCTCTCGCCTTGACGCAGCGCGCGCCTGGGGCAACGTGCGGAAACCTTTTCGCCTGATCATCGGCGCGCTTGACGTCGCCATGGTTGGTCGCCTAAACGGAGCCACGCTCATGGAGATCCACCTCGACAAGCGTGCGGTTAAGCAGATCCGCCTCTCCGCTGCGGACGCGATCGACGAAGGCGACACGGAGGCTCTGCGTGAGGACGTCCTCGAGGCGTTCACCGAAGAGCAGGTCGAAGAGATCGAGCGCCGCATCGACAGCGGCGACTTCTTCGAATTCTTGACCGATGTGCTCGACGAGTGGAGCGGCGACGACGTCGACGAGCTCTTCGAGCTCCTCGAGACGCAGCTCGGCGAGATCGGCATCGATCTCAAGTACGAGCCGCGTGAAGAGGACGAAGAAGAGGAGGCCGAAGAAGTCGACGACGACGACGAGGACCTCGACGACGAAGAGGAAGACGAGGAGGTCGAGGAAGAGGAAGACACGCAGGACTGAGGTCCGGCGTCAATCTTCGGAAGGGCCCGAAAGGGCGTCGTCCTTCCGTCCACGAAGCTCTCGCTCGATATACCCCGCGCACGCCTTTTCCTTCGGCGCGGGCCTGATCTCGTCACAAACGAGGTGCGCGCACGGCGCGTATCGCGAATCGGCGAGGTCCCTGCGCAGCCGCGTCGCGATGCTGCACGCCTCGCCTTTGTCACCGTCGTCGAAAGCGAGCTGCGCTTCCGCCCAGAGGGCGTCGTCACGCAAAATCGACGTCGGGTGGTCCTCGTAGAGCTTGCGGAATTCGCGCCGCGCGGAGCGGGTGTCGTGCAGCCGGTCGCGGTAGAGTTCCGCGATACGCATCTGCGCGGGTGAGTAGCGCGGACGCTCGTAGCTGCCCGTCAAATGCGCCGACTCACGCGTGGACAAAAGCGCGCGCAGCTGCTCGATGGCCGCTTCGTGACGGCCGAGCTTCTCCTCGATCAGCGAGGCGTTCCAGAGCGCGTCGTCCGTCAGCGTCCCGAACGGGTACGGGTGCGCGCGTGCGAGCGCGACGAGCGCATCACGCGCCTCCGCGAGGCGGCCCAGGCGATCGAGCGCGAGCGCGGCTTCGTAGTCGACGTTCTCCTCGAGATCCGTGTTCCGCAGGATCCGCGCCGGCCCCTTCGCCCACGCGAGCACCGCCTCGTCGCCGCCGCGATCACGCTCGTGCGAGACGATGCGCCGCACGGCCCTCCGCGCCAGACCGTGCTTCGTGTGTTTCGCGGTCGCGTCGAAGAGCATCACGTACCCACGCTCGACGTCGCCATGTTCGATCTCGTAGTCGGCGAGCTCGAACGCAGCACGACCCGCGCGAGGTCCGTCCTGCGAGGTCTCGGCGAGGTGCTGGAGCGCGGCCTTCGCCTCGGCGTGCGCGCCGCGCCGCTCGTGCATCCGCGCGGCGAGGAAGAGGGCCTCGTCGCGATCCTTCACGCGTTCGGCGGCGAGCGCGGCCTCGTCGAAGCTCTTCGCGGCCTCTTCGTAGCGGCCCGCGTGGTAGGCCCTTTGCCCCGCGGCGAACGAGCGCTCGTACGCGTCGCCCACGCTCGGCCCGCACCCCACGAGCCACGACACGAGGACAAACGCGGCGAGGCGCCTCGGGCTCACGGCGTGGTCGCCTTTCGGGTGATCACGTCGCGCGTCGCAGCGGCGAGCGCGGTGGCGGCCTCGGGCACACGCGCGGGGGGCAGATCGAGGTGCGTCACCACGCGGACCCGACGCGCGCCCGACGCGCCGACCAGCACGCCACGCGCGCGTGCAGCGGCGACGAGCTCGTCCGCGGGCACGGGCAGATCCACCTGCACGATGTTCGTCTCGACGTCGGGCACGGTCGCGCCGGACACGTCACGAAGGGCCGCGGCGATCGTGCGTGCAGCGGCGTGATCCTCGGCGAGCCTGTCTCGATGGTGCTCGAGCGCAAAGAGCGCTCCCGCGGCCAGGACACCGATCTGACGCATGCCGCCGCCGAGCATCTTCCGGAACCGACGCGCGCGCACGATCGTCTCGGCATCCCCGCAGAGCGCCGATCCCACGGGCGCCCCGAGACCCTTGGAGAAGCAAACACTCACCGTGTCGAAGGGCTCGCAGATCGCGGCGACCGAGATCCCCATCGCGACCGACGCGTTCCACACGCGCGCGCCATCGAGGTGCATCACGAGCCCGTGCGCCCGCGCGACCTCGGCGATCGCCTGCACGTCGCGTTGCGGAAAGACCCGCCCACCGGCTCGGTTGTGCGTGTTCTCCAGCGCCACGACCCGCGGCCGCGGGTGGTAGTAATGCGGCGGCTTGATGACCTCTTTCAGCTCGTCCGGCCCGAACAGACCCCCGCGCCCGGCGATCTCGAACTGCACGCCGGACCAGGCCGCGCCCGCCCCCGACTCGTAGAACGCGCAGTGCGCGCCCTCGCCGATGATCACCTCGTCGCCGCGCTGGGTGTGGCAGAGCAGGGCGATCTGGTTGCCCATCGTCCCGCTCGGGACGAACAGCGCCGCCGGCTTGCCCGTGATCTCGGCGATACGGGCTTCCAGGCGCGCGGCCGTCGGGTCCTCCCCGTACACGTCGTCGCCCACCTCGGCCCGGGCCATGGCCTCCCGCATCGTGGCCGTCGGCCGCGTCACGGTATCCGAGCGCAGATCGATCATGCCCCTACTTCGCCCAGAACGCGCGCGCTTGGCAATGCTTTGTTCAGCAGAAGAAACACTTGTTCCGCTGGGGCGGGTCCGGGTCGAAGCGGACGCGGCCGCACGTGTCGCAGATGCACAGGTTTTGCGCGTAAAACTCCCGGCGGCCGAGGATGTCGGAGACGAAGAGGCTCATCACGATGTCGCTCAGAATGTCGTGGCTGCGCGGCCGCGGCACCCACTGCATGGTCTCGCCGATGACCACACGCCTGACACGGCCTGCAAAGATGGCGGCCGAAAGGAAGCGGTCGTCGACTGGCGTCTGGAGCAAACCACGCAGGTGACCGACCACGCGGGCGCGGGTGCGGACCAGGATGGCCGCGGTCTCGTCGTGCGGCGGGACCTCGGGCAGGAACGCGCTGCAGTGCTTGTCGCTCGGCAATGCGCCGAAGAGCGGCTCCTGGATGCGCTGGGGGCGGGCCATGAAGCCGGGCTGCACGAGGTTCCGATCGAGCCAGGAACGCAGGTCTTCGCGGCACATTTGCTTCGACGCGACCCCCTCGAGGAAGGTCAGGGCCGCGGCGAGCGGGTCGCTCGACTGGGACACAGGGCCCAGGGAAGCGGCGCGCCGGATGCCGCTGCCCCGGTTCGACGACGACGCAGGCACAGAGGCCGGCGCCGCGTCGCTCGTATCGAGGCTGTTCGTGCCGAGAACCTTCGTGGGCGAGACCCTCGTCGACATGATTCAAAAACAGGAGCAATCGCCGGACCAGGCGTCGAGGCTCCGCCATGAAGTCGGTGGGACGGCCCAGGCGGACGGGGTGAATTCAGGGCGGTCGGTCCCACGGATCGGGCGAGCAGGTATTTCCAAGCGCGGCCGAAATCCATTGCAGGACGGGAGCGCGTTGCCCGGCGCCGGTGTGCGGCGTGGATACGGTGAGGGGAGCCCGGCTCTGACCGACCTGCCGGAAGGGCACGGCCCGTTTTTTACAGGGCTCGCCCGAGCGCTTGACGTTCTGGCCGGAAACGGAGAGAGTGCGCGCATGATCAAGCATGGACTTCTCTTCCTGGGTGCTTTGCTCGCTTCGACGTCTCTCCTCGTGACCGGTTGCGGTGATGAAAACACCGGCTCGGGCGGCGAGGGCGGCGCGGGCGCGGCCGGCGGCATGGGTGGCGCGGGCGGCGGCATGGGCGGCGCGGGCGGCGGCATGGCGGCCGTCGACTGCGACAAGTACTGCACCGACATCGCCGCGAACTGCACGGCCACCAACGCACAGTTTGCCGACAAGGCGAGCTGCATGGGCAGCTGTGCGGGGCTCCCGGGGGACGGCATGGACGGCGCCATGGACGGCAACACGATGCAGTGTCGTATCTACCACACGAGCGCGGCGCCGTCGGATCCGGTGCTGCACTGCCCGCACGCCGGCCCGAGCGGCGGCGCGGCTTGCGGCTCGCTCTGCGAGGCCTTCTGCTCCCTCGCCGTGAAGACGTGCCCGACGCAGTGGGCGCAAGAGGGCGAGTGCATGACGTCGTGCGCGGCCTGGACGGCGGCTGCATGCCGTACAACGCGAGCTTCACGGGCGGCAACACGACCGAGTGCCGTCTCTACCACCTCTCGGTGGCGGCGAGCGACGCGACGGCTGCGATGACGCATTGCCCGCACACGGTCGCGATGTCGGATACCTGCAAGTAAATCCCGGAGGCGAGAAAGCCGCCGCGCCACGCCCGTCCGGGCTGCGCTATTGTCCGGCAATGCCTTCTCGCCCTCGTCGATTCGCTCCCCTCGCCCTTCTCCCCCTCCTCGTCGCCCTCGCCGCCCTCGTCGCCCTCGCCCCCGCGTGCACCGCGGAGCTCGAGGAAGGATGTCTCGGCGGCGAATGCGTCCCGCCTGGCACTCCCCCGCTGCCTCCTCCCCAGACCACGGGCTCGGGCGGCGGCGGCGGCGGCGATGCCGGCCCGGCCTGCGACGATACGCCTCCCACCGGCGATTATCCGTGCGACGTCTTCGCCCTCCTCCAGACGCACTGCCACGGCTGCCATCAGTCCCCTCCCCTTTCGAACGCGCCTTACTCGCTTCTCACCTACGAGGACACACGCGCGCTCATCCCCACGACCATGAATCCCCGCTTTCAGCGCATGGCCGAGGTCATCGAGAGTGGCTTCATGCCCATCGGCGCCTCCCTCCCCGCGGCCGACAAACAAACCCTGCTCGACTGGCTCAGCACCTGCGGCCTGCCCGCTGCCGACGGAATGGGCTGCGAATGATCCCACGGCTCCGCATAGCAAAACGCCTCCGCCTCATCTCGCTTTGCCTCGTCACGGGCAACGTCGGCCGTGCCGGCACCGGCCTGAAAAAGCAAGAGGCCCCGGCCTTTCGGTCGGAGCCTCTCGGTCGCAGTGGCTCATAAGCCGAGTTCTGTCCCGCGCTGGGGTCGCCCCCTCGCGCGGCAGCGATCATTCCTCTAGGGCACGCATTGCTACGTGCCTCGAGCAGCCAACCCGGAGGCTCGGACGGGCCATCCTCCTGGGATCTCGCGATCCCTGCGCCTCCCTACGCGGCCTTGCACCGGGTGGGGTTTGCCATGCCACCCCCGTTACCGGGGGCGCGGTGGGCTTTTACTCCACCGTTTCACCCTTACCGGCTGGCCATACGCCACGAGGACGCGGGCGAGCCGGCGGTCTCTTCTCTGTTGCACTCTCCTCGAGGTCACCCTCACCGGGCGTTACCCGGCACCCTGCCCTGCGGAGCTCGGACTTTCCTCCCGCGGGAAAACCCGCCGGCGACCACCTGTTCCGCTGCGACGGCGCGAAGATAACGCCCCTCGATCCGAAAGTCGAGCTGTCGGCGTTCTAGCCGCCTTGCGGCCCACCACTGCCGTTTGGCTCGTCCGCCTTCTTCTTGCCGCGCCGCTTGTACAGCGCCGAAAGCTCGAACGCCGTCGCGATGGCGGGCTCTCCGAGCTCCCGCGCCGCCGCCTCGGCCGCCTCGCGTGCCGTCCGCGCGAGGCTCACGATGATCCCGTCGATGAGGTCCAGCGTCTCGGTCTCGACCGGGGTCCCCCTCGGCTCGGCCTTCGCCTTGGCCGCCGCACGGAGCGCCATCGCCTTCGCTTCGAGATCGAGGGCCGCTTGCGGGCCGCCGCGCTTCTGGGCGGCTTCTGCGACCGCAGGATGCTTGAGGACGGCGCGCAGGGCATCGAGCTGCTTGGCCAGCCCTTCGGCGTCCTCGGCGACCGCGGACTCGCTATCGAGCAGGACCTCGATTTTCTGGACGGCCTCGATATTCCCAGCGAGCAAGAGCACGCGTTTCGCTCCGGCGAGCACCGACCGCGCGCGCAATCGCACGCCCTGCCCGTCCCGCAGGGCCGTCGCGTGCGCGGGCGTGTGTCCAGCGTCGAGGCGTGTGGAGTTGGCGAGGGAGCGTGTGGAGTTGGCGAGGGAGCGCGTGCGGTTGACCTGGGAACGTGACGGATGTCATGGGGCGGCGCGTGAGGTTCACGAGGGCGCGCCTGGATTCGCGTCGGCACCGCATGAGGTTCACGACCCGGTTACCTGGACCTCGCGGTCCACGTGCCATTCCTTGAGCACCGGCACGCGTGAAGTTCACGAGGGAGCGTCTGCGGCGCTCGAAGGGACGCGTGTATTTCGGGAGCCGGTCGCCTGGCTCCGAAGAACACCCGTGTGATGTTGGCGAGCCAGCGCGTGAACCTGGGGAACGGCATGCCTGGACCCTTCGCGGCAACGCACGCGGCTCGCCGGGGCAGCCCTGAGGCTGAAAGATCGTCTCGTTGACGGTCGCCGCGGGCGCGTGAGACGGTCGGGGGCCGATGCGCCGCGTCTGCCTCCCGCTCCTCGCTTCCCTCGCTGCCCTGCTCCCCGCCTGCGGGGATGGGCTCTTTCCCAAGGTCTATCCGGATCGACCCAGCCCCCGTTCTGGCTTGGGACCGGCACGGATCACAACCTCACGGTTGCTTGGGATTGCACTGCTGGCAATGACATCCTTACAATGCTGCCCACGCCCGCTCCCGTCCCTCCCTCTAGCCCGTGTGATAAGCGCCCCCAATGAGTGCAGGCGCTGGGATCCGGCCGGGAGCGCGGAGGAAATTCGCCGCCTCGCAATCGAGATCCGCGACGAACTCCCGGACTGGACGAGCACTGTCGATCCTGCGGTGCACCTCGACTACCGGGGCCTCAAGGCGGCGGCGATCAAGATGGCCGGTATGCCCGAGTGCGTGCAGCGGGCCGTGGTCAGGGAATATCCCCGCCACGCCAAGAAGGCCAAGCTGTCGGGGCTCTTCCTGCTGATGCGGGTCCTCTTCGTGTTGCCCTCCGACCGCGCCGGGAGAGGCATGAGTATCTACAGCAGTTGGCAACGCCCCGTTTGGGAGGCGGGGGAGCAGACGCAAAGGTGGGACTACCAATGGCCCGTCCATGTCCACCCAGAACGAGGCGTGATCGAAATCAAGCATTGCCGAGAGATCGTCCCTGGTGCCCATTATCACGCGCTCATGGAGTTTCATGCCTGGATGACGGAGTGGCATTTTCCCATGCGCACCCGAGCCGAAATCGAAGCGCTGGAGATTCGGGAGGCCCCGTGATGACAACGCCTGCATCCGACGGCCGGCGGCTCGGGATCCTCGCCGCGCGATGGCTCGGGATCGCCCTCTTGGGCCTCATGGCCTCCGCTTGCTGCCCGCACCCGCCGGGGTTCATTCCACGGATCCCCTCCGAGTGCAGCGCATGGGACTACAAGACGAGCCGACACGAGATCCGCGCTTTCGCGAACGATCTCGCGGATCGGATCCCTGGCGGGGAGACCATCTACCACAGTCCGACGCCCGTCGACTACCGGGGGCTGAAGGCGGCGGCGCTCAAGATGGCGCGCGCTCCGCGGTGTGTGCAAGAGACCGTGCTCGAGAGTTATCGTCGGGCCTATGCCGACGACCTCGAGTATGACATCTCCAAGTCATTGCGGATGGCCCTCCTGCTCCGGGTCCTCTTCGTCCTGCCGACCCGCCTGCCTTTGGACAACGGAAAGCACCTCGATCTGGCGTGGCCGGTGCACGAGGACCCGAGCGGGCGCACGCTCGAAGTCGAGCGACATCTCGAGTACCTCGTACCCGGCTACGATCGCTTTTACGACCCGCTCAGCGAGTATTACAAATTCATCGAGCGACGCTATCGTATGCGCACCCCGGCCGAGATCCAAGCGCTGGAGATCCGGGATCGCCCATGAGACGCGGCGTGGCTCAGCGCGATCACCAGGAGCCACGGGTGAAGAGAGATCAGGCCGCGAGCGGGTGCAGGCGGTCGCGCAGCTTGCGCTTGGCGCGGGCCTCGAGCTGGCGGGCACGCTCGCGCGAGACGCCGAGGCGCCGGCCAATTTCAGCGAGCGACAGCTCCTCCTCGGGGTCGGCCATCATGCGCGTCTCCACGATGTACCGCTCGCGGGGATCGAGGTTCTGCACGGCCTGCTCGAGGCGCTCACGGAGCAGCGCTCCCTCCTCGGCGCGCGAAAAACGCTCCTCTTGATCCTGATCCTCGGACACCAGGGTATCGACGAGCGACCGCGCTCCATCCTCGAAAACCTTGGTATCGAGGGAGACGTCCCGGGCTTCGAGCCGGCGGGCCATCTCGACGACCTTCTCCGCAGGCGCGCCGAACTTCTCGGCGAGCATCTGGTCGCCCGCCTCGCCTTCGCCCACGAGCCCCGCGATACGCGCGCGCTCCCGGCGAAGACGGAAAAACATCTTCGACCGAAGCGGCCCGGATCCGACGCCGACGAGGCTCCACGAATGAATCACGTGGTTCAGGATGTACGCGCGGATCCAGTATGCCGCGTACGTGACGAACCGATTGCCTCGATCCGGGTCGTACTTGCGGATCGCATGCACGATCCCGAAGTTCCCCTCGGCGACGAGGTCGGCGAGCGGAATTCCATATCGCCGGTAGCTGATCGCGATGGAGACGACATGCCGGAGGTTGGCGAGCGCCAGCTTGGCTGCTGCGCGCTCGTCTCCCCGATCCCGGAAAGTACGGGCGAGCTCGACCTCCTCCTCGCGCGACAGCTCCGGAATTTGCCGAACATGCGCGATATACCGAGAAACCGCGCTGCTTTGGTCTCGAGAGGTCTGCACGTGTTTCCTCATTCTCGTGAAATGTGCGTCCGAGAGGGCACCCGGGGGGGCCTTCGAGGACGTCGGCCCCGACGGATGGACTCCCTGCATGACTCACGCCGCCCGTGATTCGTTCGGACCTGGGCTCTTGCGCGGCACGACCCTGGCTCACGGGGTGACATGGCCCCAGGAACGAAGGACCAGGGGTGCGGCGTGGCTGCACGCTGTGCGACCGGAACGGCCGCAACGGGACGCTCCGGGAGGGCCCGGAGAGCCACGAAATCAGGGATTTACGGGGTATTTACGAGAGCCGGGGCCGTCCTCGGGAGAGGCGGCGAAGCATCCGGCGAGCGCGCTCTGGCGCTGGAAAAAGCGCCGCGGGCGAACGCGAAGCGGAACCTCCGACTATGCGGAGCCTCCGACTATGCGGAGCCTCCGACTAAGCGGAAAAAGAGGAGCCGCACCCGCAGGTGCTTTTCGTGTTCGGGTTCGAGAACTTGAATCCCGAGCCGTGGAGGCCTTCCACGTAATCGATCTCCGTACCGTCGAGGTACTGGTAGCTCAGGGGGTCGACGTAGAGCTTGATTCCTTTGTCCTCGAACGTCTCGTCGAGGTCGGTCGGCTTGTCCTCGAAGTAGAGGTCGTAGGAGAAGCCGGCGCAACCGCCGCCGATGACACGCAGACGCAGGCCCTGCCCCGCAAGTTCCTCGGCCGTCGCAATCTCGACGACCTTCTCGGCCGCTTTGTCCGTGATGCTGATAGACATAGTTCCCTCGTAGCCTCGTCCGTGAGGAGCCGTAGACACGACAAAGTGCGTCACGGAAGGCCGCGCTGAGGCCGGCGGCTCCCAGACGCTCCCTAAGATAGGCAACCTCCCATCCACTTGCCAGTGGTAGATAACGCTACGGAACAAAAGGCGGAGACCAGGCTCGGGCTCGGCGCCTCGCCGTCCGTGGTCTCGTTCACCACATCCTGGGCATGAAGCTGCTACGTCGGGGCGTGATCACAATGCAGGGTGGGGTTCCAGCGCCCGACGAGCGAGAGGTGCTGCGCGCGTTGCGGGTGCCACGGGCCTTGCGCATCGCGGAGATCGAGGAGCGAGGGGTGCGGCAGGCGATCGGGCTCGCGCTCGGTCGGGCGCTCGCGATGGCCACGTTCGAGGCGGTGTTTCGGACAGCGGAGGTCACGGGGACGCGGGAGGACGAGATCCTGGCGCGTGAGGTGCCGAGCGGTCTCTTGCGATCGTCGGTGCTGGCGGCGCGGTTTTCGGGAGCGCGGGAGATCGCGTTCCTGGCGGTGACCCTCGGCGAGCCGTGGGACGAGGCGCTCGATGCGCTCGCGCGTCGGGGCGAGCCGGCGGAGGCGTGGTTTCTGGATGCGCTCGGCACGTTCCTCGTGGATCGCGCGGCGCGGGTCGTGGAGGCGCGGATCGCGGGGGATCTCGAGCGCGCAGGGCTCGCGCGGGCGGGGCGGTATCGGCCGGGGTACGAGGGGTTTCCGATCGAGGTGCAGGAGACGCTTTGCCAGTTCGTGGAGGCTTCGCGCATCGGCGTGCAAGCAAACGAGGCGATGAGCCTCTGGCCACGGAAATCCGTGACGACGGTGGTGGGGTTCGTCCCGCGGGAGGAGGGGGGAGCGCTGGAAGAAGACGAGGGCGAAGCGGTCGTCGCCGGAGCGAAATCGAGCTAAGGAGAGCGCGTGAATCGTCAGGAATTCGCGAGACGGCTGCAACGCGAGGTGCTGATCCTCGATGGCTCGATGGGCGCGTTTTTGCAGGCGCGCGGGCTGCCCGATGGGTACGCGCCGGACCTGTGGAACGTGGAGCAGCCGGAGGCGATCGTCTCCGTGCACCGCGAGTACGTGAACGCAGGGGCGGATCTCGTCCTGACGAACACGTTCGGCGCGTCGAAGCTCCGGCTCGCGGAGTACGGGGCGCAGGATCGGGTGCGCGAGATCAACGAGGCGGCCGTGCAGAACGCGCGGCGAGCGATCGGGGACAAACGCGTGCTCGTCGCAGGCGACATCGGTCCGAGCGGGACGACGCTCCAGCCAGGCGGGGAACTGCCCTTCGACGAGGCGGTGTTGATCTTCGCGGAGCAGGCGCGCGCGCTCGTCGATGCAGGCGCGGACGTGATCGCGATCGAGACGATGTTTGATCTCGTCGAGGCGAAGGCGGCGCTCATCGGCGTGCGTGACGTGTCGCGGACGATCCCCGTGATCGCGCACATGACGTACACGGTGCGGGGAATGACGGACACGGGCACGGATCCCGAGACGGCGGCGATCGTGCTCGAGGCCTGCGGCGCGGACGTGATCGGGGTGAACTGCTCGGTCGGGCCGGAGGACATGCTCGAGGTCGTCGGGCGCATGGCGCGGGCGACGACGTTGCCGCTCGCCGTGCAGCCGAACGCGGGGCTGCCCGTGATGCGGCACGGTCGCACGGTCTTTCCGCAGACGGCCGATCAGATGGCGCCGTTCGCGCGGCAGTTCGTCGATCGCGGGGCGGCGATCGTGGGCGGTTGTTGTGGCACGACGCCCGAGTACATCCGGATGATCGCGGAGGACGTGGGGCACAAGCCGCACGCGGCGACGAACCGCTTGCCGGGGACGTGGATCACCTCGCGCAGCCGGAGCCTTCGAATCGGGCGCGGGGCGCCGTTCGTGACGATCGGCGAGCGGATCAACCCGACGGGGCGGAAGGTGTTCTCGCAGGCGATCCGCGAGGGCCGGACGGACCTCATCGTGCAGGACGCGCGGGCGCAGGCCGAGGGCGGAGCGCTGGCGCTCGACGTGAACGTCGGCGTGCCGCTCGTGGACGAAGCGTTGATGCTGGAGAAGGCCGTGCTCGCGGTCCAGAACGTGACGGATCTGCCGCTCGTCGTGGACTCGGCGAACGTGCACGCGCTGGAGCTCGGGATCCGGGCGTTCCCGGGGCGGCCGCTGGTGAACAGCGTCGATCCGGTGAAGGAGAAGGCCGACTTCCTGCTCCCGATCATCAAGCGGTACGGCTGCGCGGTGATCGGGATGTGCGCCGAGAGCGAGATCCCCGAGCGGGCGATCGATCGGGTGCGCAACGCCGAGAAGATCCTGCGGATGTGCGAGGAGTACGGGATCCCCAAGGAGTGGGTGGTCTTCGACTGCATCTCGATCCCGGTGAGCGCGGCGCCCTCGGCGGCGGCGCAGACGATCGAGACGATCCGGATCATCTCGAACGAGCTCGGATGCGCGACGACGCTGGGTTTGTCCAACGTGTCGTTCGGGATCCCGCTGCGGAAAAGCGTGCACAACACGTTCCTCGCGCAGGCGATCGCGGCGGGGCTCGACAGCGCGATCTGCAACGCGGTCGATCCGCTGCTGAAGGAGACCGTGGCGGCGGCGAGCCTGTTCGCGGGGCGTGATCCGGGCTGCCGGCGGTACATCGACATGGCCGTGCCGCTCGAGGCGCAACGCAAGCGGGATCAGGCGATGCTCGAAGCAGCGAAGGCGGGGCAGCTGCTCAACGTGGCGAACCCAGGCGGCGACGAGCCGAAGGGCGAAGCGGGCGCGGGCAAGACGAAGGGGACACGTGATCTCATCTGGGAGTCGGTCGTCGAGGGCGACAAGGACGGCGTTCCCGGGCTCGTGAAGCGAGCGCTCGCGGAGGGGATGGATCCCTTCGACATCTTCCTCAACGTGCTCACGCCCGCGATCCGGCACCTCGGGGATCTGTTCGGAACCGGAAAGAAGTTCATCCCGCACCTCATCGCGAGCGCGGACGCCATGAAGGCGGGCGTGGGCGTGCTGATGCCGCTGCTCGAGGCGTCGGGCAACATCGAGAAGAAGGGCACGATCATCCTCGCGACGGTGAAGGGCGACATCCACGACATCGGCAAGAACATCGTGGGGCTGATGCTCCGCAACTTCGGCTTCGACGTGCGTGATCTCGGGCGGAACGTGCCGCTCGAGGACATCCTCGCGGCGGCGCGCGAGCACAAGGCGCAGATCATCGGTCTGTCGGCGCTCATGACGACGACGATGATGCGGATGAAGGACGTGATCGACGCGGTGCGAAACCAAGCGCTGCCGCACGTCGTGATGATCGGCGGCGCGGTGACGACGGCCTCGTTCGCCGAGGAAATCCACGCGGATGGGTACGGCAAGGACGTAGGCGACGTGGTGGCGATCGCCGAGCGGATGCTCGTGATGCACAAGGAGCGGTTCCCGCGGGAAACGGCGGAGAAAACGACGCCGCAACCCGAGACCCGACCGTCGGTGTAGGGACTCCCGCCCTCCTCTGGATCCCCCTCCCCCTTCCGGGTGGTCTCGGAATACCCTCGGTCGATGGCGCACCTCGAGACGACCAGGCTCTGGGAAAGCTCGCTCGCGGCCCGCGAAGCCGACGAGGCCGAGGGGCCACGCGGGACGTTACGCGACGCGCTGTCGCGCATCCGAGGGCGGTCCGTGGCCATCGCGAACGAGATGATCCTCGCGCGCGCGGACGAGCCGAGCATCGCGGACATCCTGCACGTCGACGATCTGTGGATCGCGGCGGATACGATCGCGGGGCCGAGCTTCCCGCTGACGCCGCCCGAGGCGTTCGTGCTCGCGTCTGCGCTTTTCGTGCACGATCTGTCGCTCGCGCTGGCGACGCTGCACGGAGGGACGGATCCGCTGAAGGGGGACCGCACGTGGCTCGACGCGGTCGTGGGCATGCTGGTCCGCAAGCTGGGGCGCGCGCCGACGGCGGGGGAGCTGCAGCAGCCGCCGGCCGACATCGAGCAGGAGGCGATCGCGGAGACGTTACGCACGCTCTACGGCAGGCACGCCGAGAGGCTCGCGCTCGCGCCGTACGGGGACGCGCGAGGGCAGGAGCACCACCTCGTCGAGCCGGCGGAGATCCGGCAAGCGTACGGTCCGGTGATCGGTCGCATCGCGCGGAGCCACCTGTGGATCGCGACGGAGCTGCCCGAGCATTTCCACGAGACGGTGGCGCCGCTCGCGGGGATGCCCTCGGGGTGGACGGTGGACGCGCTCAAGATCGCCTGCCTTTTGCGGGTGGCGGACGTGTCGCGGATCGATTTTTCACGGGTGCCGCATTTCTGGCGCGCGGCGCGGAGGCCCGAAGGGGCAGAACGAGAGCACTGGGTGCTGCAGGAGAAGCTGCGCGAGCCGTACGTGGCGAACAGCCGGCTGATCTTCCTCGCGGACAGTCCCTTCACCGTGGAGGAGGCGCCTGCGTTCTGGCTCGGGATGGACACGCTCGCGGCGGTCGATCGGGAGCTGCGTCTGGTCGATACGTTGCTCGCGGAGACGGGGCGGCCGAGGCTCGCGGCGCGTGGCGTGGCGGGCGTGGAGGACCCAAGCCGGCTCGCCGACTTCCTGCCCGTCGAAGGATGGACGCCGGTGGACACGCGGGTGCACGTGACGGACATCCCGTCGCTCGTGGCGAGGCTCGGGGCGACGCGGCTCGACGAGAGCGACGCGTCGATGCCGCTGCGCGAGCTCGTGCAGAACGCGGCGAGCGCGGTGCGGGCGCGGCGCATGCTGGCGGAGTGGCCGAGCGACTGGGGGACGATCACGGTGCGCCTCGGGGAGGACGAGGAGGGGCACTGGCTCGAGATCGAGGACACGGGCACGGGGATGCCAGCGGAGGCGCTGTCGGCGCCGCTGCGCGACACGGCGAACGAGTACTGGTCGTCGCTGCTCCTGCGGCGTGATCCGCCGGGGCTCTTGGCGAAGGGGTTTCGACGCGGCGGGGGCGGAGGGCTCGGGCCGTTCGCGGTGTTCCTTTGGGGTCAAAGGGCCCGGATCACCACGCGGGCGTCGGAGACCAGGCGCAAGGAGACGAGCGTGCTCGAGCTCTACGCGGGAGCGACGACACGGCCGATCTTGCGCACGGCGACGGACGGGGAGATGAGCGACGCGGGGACACGCGTGCGGGTGTGGTTACGCGCGCCGCCGGATGCGCCGGATGGGATCTTCTACCGGCGCGGGCACGATCGAAGCTGGACGCTGGAGGAGCTCTGCGCGTGGCTCTGTCCAACGCTCGACGTGCACCTCGACGTGGAGGACACGCACGGCAAACGCACGCGTGTGGTGCCGGCCTCGGACTGGACGACGATCGACGGCTACGAGCTGCTCGGACGCACATGGAGCCCACAGCCGGAGCCGTTCGAAAGGCTGTGGCCGCGGGAGATCCCCGAGATGGCGCAGAACCTGCGGACGCTCGTGAGCTCGTCGGGCGACGTGGTGGGCCGCGCGTGCATTCACCCGACGTACGCGGGCGTGGTGGCCGTGGGAGGTCTGCGCGCGTGTTCGATGCGAGGGATCTCGGGGGTGCTCGTGGGGCGGCCGGGGGCGACGCGGCAAGCGACGGTGGTGCCCGTGGTGGAGCGACAGGAGCTCGCGCGGTGGGCGTCGGAGCAAGCGGCGCTCTTGCCAGCGCTCGTGAAGGAGCCGGCGGAGCAGATGGCGTGCGCGCAGATCGTGCGTGCATGTGGCGGGAGGCTCGGGGCGCTGCCGATCGCGGAGGGGTCGTCGGGGTGGATGTCGGAGCAGGGGATCGCGGCGTGGGACGAGGTGCCGGACGAGGTGCTGCTCGTGCGGGATCACCAGAGCGGACGAGGGCCGTGGTGGCGGACGAAGATCACGCTCGCGCCAAACGTGCTGGTCGTGCGGATGCATCTGCCGGCGATCCTGGACGCGCGGGATCCGACGTTGTGGCCGAGCGAGGAGGCGCCGGCCGCAGAGCCATGGCGCGCGGTGTTGCCGACGCTGGCGGGCGCGGTGCTGGAGGCGCTGGCGCGGGCGTGGGGCGTGGGGCTCGATGAGGTGGTGCGGTCGACGGGGCCGTCGCGGGAGACGCGGGTGATCGGGTCGGTGGAGGGGCGGAGGGTGGAGGGTTTTGTGGACGTGGTGAAGAAGCCGGGCTGATGGGACGAACGGCGGGGGCCGGGCGCGAAGAAAAAAAGCGCGGGCGGTCCCCCCGAACTCGGGCCCTTCGGGCCCTCAAACAGCAGGACCCACCGCCCGCGCTTTTTT
>JANMGF010000951.1:0-9803 GCA_031374535.1 Polyangium sp. (in: bacteria) | reverse complement strand
GAGCCGCGCGAGGAAGGCGAAATCACTTTCCCCGTACTGGACGCGGTACTCCAGCACGGGGAAAGAGGCGGGATCTAGGCGCCATTCATGGTCGACAAGCCAGTCCTCGAGGAGCCGCTTGGCAATCGCCGGGACCGTTTGTCGCTGAAAGATGCGGTAGTCCCTGTTTTGCGTGAGCAGGAAAAGCCGCGGGACGAGCCGGATTTCGTACGTCGAGAGCCCGGAGACCTCCACGGCGGTCTGCTCGATGCGCTGCACGAGGCCCGACCACGCGCGCTCGCCGCCGCCCCGAACGAGGACCCAGCCCGATAGAAGAAAGAAGGAAGCCGGCGCCCAGCTTGCCGCGTCAAGATCGATGTCGGCCGAGAGGGAGCGGGCGACGATCGATACCTCGAACGGGGCGGATATCGCCTCCCGGACCCGGACGCTGCGGACGTGGAAGGTCGCGTCGATGCCCTCGATGCGGAGATCCATGCGAGCCATGCGGGTGTCCTCCCTCGCCGTAGGGCGTAAGCGGCGACGCGGTGGGGGAGGCTACGGAAGGGCGGAGACCTCCGTCAACCGTTTTCCCGGCGTTTGCCGCGTGCGCACGCGAGCGCGCTGGCGGAGGGAGACAGCTCCGGCGCATCCTTGCGCCACCCCGCGCGCTCCAGCCCGGATCGTCGTTCCACGCCTCCGGACCACCTCGCAGCGCACGCGCGTGCGGATACGCCATCCCGCGTCGTCGTCCGACCCCGCAACGACGCCTGTCCGGCTCGTTCACCCGCTCTAGCGCCTCGCGTCGTCGCAGGCAGCTCGCTATGACGATGCGAAGTACCGCAACGCACTTCATCCACGCCCCCTTCCTTCGTGATCCGCAGAAGAGGACGATGCCTCGGGTGCTCGACCGCGGCTCTCACGTACGCGAGCCGACGTCGACGCCCCCCAGCGGCGATCCACGCCGAGGATGCCAGCCTGAAACAACGAACCGTGTCGGCGGAGCCTGCAAAAACAACGACAAAACACCGAGAAATGAGCTCCCCGACGTCTCCAGAACCTCCAAGCGCCGGCCCGCTCCTATGCTCCGCCGGAGGTAGCGACACCCGCGGGCCATGCCCGTGCATCCGGCGCCCGTCCGTAGTAAGGCCCTCGCCATGCACGTCGCCATCACGGGTGCGTCCGTCGGCATTGGCGAGGCCTTGGCGCGCGCGTTTGCCGCGAAGGGCGCCGTCCTTTCGCTCGTGGCTCGGCGCAAGGATCGGCTCGAGGCCATCGCGCGTGAGCTCTCGGGCCAGGCCTTCCTGCACCAGGCCGACCTCTCGCTCCCGGAGCGCGCGACGGACTGGATCGCGCCTGCCGAGGACAAGCTCGGGCCGATCGACGTGCTCGTGAACAACGCGGGCGTGCAGAACATCGAGCCGACCGAGCTTGCTTCGGTCGACGCGGGCGAGCTGCTCCTCCGCCTCAACGTCCTCACGCCGCTCCGCCTCACGCGCGCCGTGTTGCCGGGCATGATGGCGCGACGAAGCGGGGCGATCGTCGACATCGCCTCGATGGCCGCGATCACGCCCATGCCGGGCATGTATTATTACAATGCTTCGAAGGGCGCGCTGGCGAATGCCTCGGAGGGGCTCCGGGGCGAGCTTCGTGGCACGGGCGTGCACGTGGTCACGGTGTATCCGGGGCCGGTGGACACGGACATGGGGCGCCGGGGGTACGAGAAATACGAGCCGACCCTCGCCTCGCGCTGGTCGCCGACCGGCACGGCCGACGGGCTCGCGCGGCTCGTGGTGCGGGCCGTGGAGCGCAAGAAGCCGCGCGTCGTGTATCCGCGCTCGTATGGGGTGGCGCTTCTGTTTCCGCGGCTCTCGCGGTGGGTGACGGCGCGGTTTGCCCCGCCGATCCGGCGTGAGACGCCGCCTTTGCGCAAGCTTCCGGGCTAAAAAAAGCCGCCTTCGAGCATCGAGGCCAGGAGCTCCTCGTCCTCGGGGGCCTTTCCGGCGCGCGTGTCGTCCGAGGGCGTCGTCGAGGGCCCGAGAGGCGTGGCGGTGGGCCCCTTTGGCGTGGGCGGGGGCTCCCGAAAGTTCGGACAGCCCCGCGTCGCGCACTCCACCGTCAAGACCCCCACGTAGGTCGCTCGCGCGCCGCAGCGGGGGCAGACGGTCATCCCTTCACCTCGTACTCGGCCTGGAGCAGCTTCGCGATCGTGCCGAGCTGCATGTTCGACGTGCCCTCGTAGATCTTGCCGATCTTCGCGTCGCGGTAGAACTTCTCCACGGGGTACTCCTTCGTGAAGCCCACGCCGCCGAAGAACTCGATGCACATCGACGCCGTGCGCTCGGCGACCTCCGACGAGAAGAGCTTCGCCATCGCCGCTTCCTTCACGAAGGGCAGCCCCGCGTCCTTGCGTCGCGCGGCGTTGTAGACCATCAGCCGCGCGGCCTCGATCTCCGTCGCGACGCGCGCGTACTGGTATTGCATCCCCTGGAAGCTCGCGATCGACTGCCCGAACTGCTTGCGTTCGCTCATGTACCGCATCGCGTGATCGAAGGCGCCCTGCGCGAGGCCGATCATCTGCGCGCCGATGCCGATCCGGCCTTCGTTCAGCGTCTCGATCGCGATCTTGTAGCCCTTGCCGACCTCGCCGAGCACGTTCTCTTCGGGGACCTCGCAGTCCTCGAGGACGAGCTCGCACGTGCTCGACGCGCGGATGCCGAGCTTGTTTTCCTTCTTGCCCACCGAGAAGCCCGGGAAGCTCCTCTCGACCAGGAAGGCCGTGATCCCGCGGTAGCCCTTGCTGGGGTCGACGTTCGCGAGGACCAGGAAAAGCGAGCTCTCGTTGGCGTTGGTGATCCAGAGCTTGCGGCCGTTCAGGATCCAGCGGCCGTCTTTTTTCGTCGCGCGCGCCGCGAGGGCGAACGCGTCGGAGCCGCTGCCTGCTTCGCTGAGCGCGTACGAGCCGACCCAGTCCTTGCAGAGGCGCGGCAGGTACTTTTCCTTTTGCGCGTCGGTCGACCAGCGCAGGAGCGCGTTGGCCACGAGCGTGTTTTGCACGTCCACGAGCACGCTCACGCTCGGGTCGACGACCGCGAGCGCCTCGACGGCGAGGATCGCGTTGAAGAAGCTCGAGCCTGCGCCGCCGTAGCTCTCGGGCACCTCGACGCCCATGAGACCGAGCTCGAAGAGCGGCGGCAGGAGGGATGGATCGAGCGCGCCTTTCTCGTCCATCTCGCTGACGAGCGGCGCGACGCGCTTCTTCGCAAAATCGAGCACCGAGTCGCGAAAGAGGGTCTCCTCCTCGGACAGCTGCGTGAGCGGGGGATGCGACACGTGATCTCCTGGGGCGGGGGTTTGGCGGCGAAGCTCGGCTTGTCCGAGCGTAGCCCCCAAGCATCAAGCGAGAGGGCGCGGAGTATGGGGGGCCGCGCGCGGCCACGTCAACCGGGCTGGCCGGACGGACTTACCATTGCCAGCGCAATCGCACCATCGTCCCGGGGGCGAAATGGAAAGCCTTCTTGCCGTCGACGAGGGCGTCCTGCTTCTCGTCGAGCACGGTGACCTCGACGTTTTTGCCCTGGACCCACGTCTCGCCGACCTCACCCTCGGCGACGAGCAGCCAGTCGCTCTCGGCGCCCTTCTTGTCGATCACGCGAAAAATCTCGGCCTTGTTGCCCTTCTGCGGCACGGTTTGGCTCGTCGCGACGAGCGGCTCGATGAGCAGCTTCTTGCCGGCCTTCAGCTTGACCTTGCCGTGGATTTCCGCCTGGTGGATCACGATCTCGGTCGTGTACTTGCGCGGCGGATCGGGCGGCGGCGCGGCCGTGGCGCTCGCGGTGGCCGTGGGCGGAGGCGCGGTCGCGAGCGGCGGCGCGACCGTGGGCTGAGGCGGCGGGGGCGGCGGCGGCTGCCCGCCTCCACAGGCCCCGAGGCAGAGCGCGAGCCCGAGGGAGAGCCTCATCGAAAACGTCCACTTCGTCGGTCGCATCCTGGTCCTTCCGCCCCCGTCCATCTTCTTTCGTACCGCAAGTCGGGCGGGCGAGGCTAGCAGGATTTCGACTCCCGGTTCGTGGTAGGGACGCGATTGCCATGCGTCGCCCCCTCTCCATCACGCTCTGCCTCGCCGCGCTCGTCTGCTCCGCCGGATGCGCGGAGAGCGCCTCGAATCCGAAGACGTCGCCGCCGCTGGAAACCGCTTCCGCTCCCGCCTCCGCCTCCGCCTCTGCCTCCGCCTCCGCCTCCGCCTCCGCTTCCGTGCCCGCCTCCGCTTCCCGACGCGTTTATCTCGTCGCGGCCATGGGGGATTCCCTCACGGATGCCCGCTCCCACGGCGGCAAGTTCCTCGATTCCCTGCGCGCGCGTTGCCCCGAGAGTCGCTTCGACAATTACGGCATCGGCGGCCAGATGGTGAACCAGATGCACCGGCGCTTCGCCCGCGACGTGCTCGGCGAGCCCGCGCCTTCGGACAAACCTGCCTACACACACGTCATCGTCTTCGGCGGCGTCAATGATCTTTACAGCGACGAGACCGCATTCCGCACGCCCAAGCTCATCGAGGGGGACCTCGCTGCGATGTATGCCCTGGCGAAGGAGCGCAAGATCGAGGTCGTCGCCCTGACCGTCGCCCCGTGGGGCGGGTTCTCGGCTTATTTCAATGACAAACGCGCGGCCTCGACGGCCGAGGTGAACGACTGGATCCGGGCGCGCAAGCTCGCGGGCGAGGTCTCCCACGTGGTCGACGCCTTCGCGCTCCTCTCGTGCGGCCATCCGAACCGGCTTTGCCCCGCGTACGAGGCGCCCTTCAAGGACGGGCTGCATTTCGGGGACAAGGGGCACGAGAAGCTCGGCGAGGCGCTCTTCACCGAGGTGTTCTCGGACTGCCGCTGAGCCGGCCCGCGTTTGGCGCTCGCCCGACGCGCGGCCGGCTCGTACACTGCTGCCACATGGGGTTCGTCGAGGAGGTGCGGCAGGGCCGGCGCGGCGTACGATTCGCCATCCCGGAGGGGTTCGAGGTCTCGGAGGAGACCGACCGGTTCGCCCTGCTCGTCGACAAAGCCCGCGGCTTCTCCCTCTCGCTCGGCCACTTTGCCCATCGCCTCGATCTCCGGCCCGAGCACGACGCGCTCCTCCGTCGTGACGTCGAAAGGCACGCGCGTGACCTCTTCGAAACGGGCTTCCGCACGACGTCGCGCGCCGATTCCAAGGCCCGCCCGCGCACGGACGACGCGGCCTGGTCGCCCGTCGTGGAGGCTACGCCCGTCCGGATCGGCGGGGTCCGTGCGCTCCGCGTCGTGCATCGCTTGTGGTACGAGCCCGCGCGCGAGACGCTCCTCGGGCACGTGCTCGTGCCGCTCGCGCGAGGCCTCTTCGAGTTTCGGGTCCTGCCGCCCACGTCGCGGCTGACCGGAATCCGCGAGGCGGCCGTCGCCCCTCGTTCGCTCGCCAGCCTCGCCGCCACGGATCCCGCGGCCTTTTTGCGCGGAATCGATCAACGCGCCGCGGACGATCCCGCGCGGGATGCCGCATTCTCGGGGCACCCGCTCAGCGTGGCCCGGAGAGGGCTCCGCTTTTTGCTCGAGGAAGCCAACGTCGAGGTGCTCGAGCCCGACGTGGGGACGCGGCCCGGCGAGGTGGAGGTGAAATCCGCGGGATTCGCGATCGAGCCGCCCCCTCGTTATCGACGCGTCGAGGACGAAACACCCTCGCAAAAGCGCGCTTCGTGGAGCCGCGTTTCATTCTCCGGCACCGACGGGATCCAGCTCCTCACGGTCTCCCGGACCGGGACACGTATCGAGGATCGGAAGGGTCGCAAGCTCGCGCGTATTGCCGAGGAGCTCACCCGCGCGTCCGTGCCCGCGGGGGCCGAAGGCGTCCGCGTGAGCGCCGTCGCGCTGCCCGACGAACGGGGCCGTTGCCACGCGGAGACGTACCGCGCTTATGTCGAAAGCGCGTCCCGGCAGCAGTCTTTGTTCCGCTGGATCACCGAGCCGGACGGCGAGGTGATCATGGTCGCGTTTGGCGCGGCGATGTGTGTCCCCGTGGACGAGCTCGCGGACGATGCGGAGGCCGTGGTGCGATCTTTTCGGCGCCTCGATTCATCGAAGAAGAAGTGGTGGCAGATCCTTGGATGGGTATAGGATCCGCCCCCCTCGCTTCCGGAGCGTTCCCCATGACGTACGATCTCAAGACTGCCAATGCCCCTCGTATGACGGGCTTCGCGCTCGAGGCAGCGGCGCTCGCCCTCGAAAACCCGGCCACGGGGCACCTCATCGGGCAGAAGCTCCTGAAAGACCTCGGCATCCTGGATCTCCGGTTCGCCGATCTCCACGAAGCGCCCTCCGTGGGACCGAGCCTCCCGCGCCCCGCGAGCCTCGAGGCCGCGGAGGCCCCCCGCATCGACCTCGAAGACCTCGTGCGACCGGCGCGAAAAACGTCTGGTTTTGCCTTCGAGTCGGCCGCGGACTTCGTCGCCGCTTACCGCGAGGGGCGCTCGGATCCGGTGAAGGTCGGAGAGCGTTTCCTCGAAGCCGCGCAGCGCCTCGATACGGGCGCGCGGCCGCTGCGGGCGTTCATCGAGAGAAACACCGATCGCCTGCTCGTCGCGGCGCAGGCGAGCCGGGAGCGATACCGGAGCGGCGCGCCCCTCGGCCCGCTCGACGGCGTTCCGGTATCCGTCAAGGACGAGCTCGACGTCGAGGGATATCACACCACCGTCGGCACGCGGTTCTTGAAGCTCCGGCCCAGCGAGGATGCCACCACGGTCCGCCGCCTGCGCGAGGCCGGCGCCTTGATCCTCGGCAAGGTCAACATGTACGAGATCGGGATCGATACCTCGGGTTTCAATCCCCACCACGGCACGCCGACGAACCCTTATGCGCCGGGGCATTATCCCGGGGGATCGTCGAGCGGCTCGGCCGTCAGCGTCGCGGCCGGGCTCTGCCCCATTTCGATGGGCGCCGACGGCGGCGGATCGATCCGCATTCCGGCCGCGCTTTGTGGTATCGTCGGATTGAAGGCCACGTGGAGCCGCATCAGCGAGCATGGCGCATTTCCCCTCTGCGCGAGCGTCGGCCACGTGGGCCCGCTCGGCGCCACGGTCCGTGACGTCGCCCTCGCCTATGCCCTCATCGCGGGGCCGGATCCCCGGGACCCCAATTCCATCCACCAGCCCCCGCACCACCTCGACGGCCTCGGCCGGGACGACCTCGAAGGCGTACGTATCGGCGTCTACCGCCCCTGGCTCGAGCACGCCACGCCCGAGATCGTCCGCGCCGCGGAGGCCGCGATCGAGCTCTTCAACGCCCGCGGCGCCCGCATCGTCGAGGTCGAGCTCCCCGAGCTCGATCGTGCGCGCGTGGCGCAGGCCGTCACCATTCTTTGCGAAATGGCCTCCGGCATGGCGCGGCTCGACGCGGAGCACCGGCGCTCCTTCGGGCTCGGCGTGCGGATCAACCTGGCGATCGGGCGGTCCCTCACGGGCGTCGACTACGTGCAGGCCCAGAAGGTCCGCACGCGGTTTTCGGAGCAACTCGCCCGCGTCTACCAGGCGGCCGACGTCCTCCTCACGCCGACGACCGCGCTCACGGCGCCGCGGTTCGCCGACGACGTTTTCCCGCGCGGCGAGAGCAACCTCGAGGTGACGAGTGGGCTCATGCGATTCGCCTTTCCGGCCAACCTCACCGGCCATCCCGCGCTCACCGTGCCCGGCGGGTATGGCGCGACGGGGCATCCGATCGGCATTCAGCTCATGGGGCGGCCGTGGGAAGAGCACCTCCTCCTGCGTCTGGGTGAGGTGCTCGAGCGGAATGTCCCGCGCCGGGCGCCGGCGATTCACGTACGCCTGCTCGAAGGGTGATCGGGGCGTCTCCTCGTCACGCGCGCTCGGAAGAGCACGAACGACCCGAGGCACGCGCCCGCCGTCAGCGTCACGATCCCCGCGAACTTCAAGGGCCCTGGCCACGCGAGCCGCGACGCCACGATCTGCAGGGCGACCACGATCGGCAGGTGCGTGACGTACGTGAAGTACGACGCGTCGGCGAGCAGCCGGACGAGCGGTCGCTCTCGGGGCACGAGCCGGCCACAAACCCCGAGAAAAACCGCCACCGCTACGCAGGAGAACGCCGCGCTCATGACGAGCGCCCACGCAGGCGCGCGCGCCGGTGCGGTCCTTGATCGCCCACCCGATCGGCGTCTCCAGGAACGAAAGCGAGGCGTGCACCAGAAGGACGAGCGCCATCGCAAAGCCCCGCGCGCCATCGAGCGCCGCGACACGCGCCTCCCCGTGATCCATCAGCCGACTCGGCCCACCGGGCGTTCGGCGTGCTCGCAGAGCAGGCCCCCGAGCAGGTGAAACTCGAGGTATGCGCGGGCGACGTCGATCGCGCCGGGCATCACCTCACTCTTGCGACCGAGCCCGATCTCGCCTTCTCCCTTCTCGAACCGGAACGCGAGCGTATCGCCCGCGACAAACCCACGCGCCATTTTTTCTTCGAGCAACGAGAGCCGATCGAGCCCGAACAGGAAGAGATCCCGCTGCACGATCGACGAGAGCCTGGAAGACAGCACCGTCAGCGAGAGCTCCCACGCGCCCTCCCGCATCATCTCGGCGACCGATCCACGCTCGATGAGTGTTGCGTTGGCGCCATCGAGCGATCGCAGCTCGGCGCGCACCAGCATCCACGCGAAGCCGAGCGCGCCGAAGCCCAGGGAAAGATCGGCGACGCGGTATCCCTTCTCGCGTCGATCCTGAAGGGCGCCGCGCGTGTTGTCGCGTTTGGCCATGAGCGCCTTCACCACCCGATGCGCGAACGACGGCTCCCGCACGAGCGCGAGCGCCCGCTCCTTCGTGTAGACCGTCTCGGGGCGCGGCCCGCCGAGGACCACCACCTCGAACGGCTCGAAATCGGCATCGACGAGCGGTTCGTCCGTGCGCAGGTGCCGGTGCAGATCGAGCGACAGCGCGTCGCCCTTCTTGAAGATCTCGAGGTGGATCGCGAGCGGGGTTTTGGCGCCCGTCGTGGTCGTCCCGTCGGCGAGGAACTCGAGGTCCGCGACCAGCGTTTTTGCCGCGTAACGCCGCCCGTTTTCGACCGTGATGCGCCCGGCCTTCCGGTCGATCGTCACCACGGCGTCGTCGTTCTCCAGCGCGAGACGGTTGCTCTCGTGCGCGCCGCGGCTGCCGACGCCCGCGAGCGGGCAAAGGATGCGCCCGGGGAAATACCGTACGCCGCGTCTCCGATGGGTTTCGTTGTCAGGCAACATCAAGATGGCTCGACTGGAATGATGCCGCGCGTGCGGTCGGATTCAGGCAGGAAAAGAATAACGCATCTCGTCAACGGGCTCCTGTGTAAGGAGACCAACGAAGAAATAGGGCGTCGGCGGATCGGAGCGCTTGTGGGCCGGCTCGGATTGCATGTACCCTTTTCAAGTTCCGTGGCGCCATGTAGCGCCACCACAAACTGTAGACTGGAGTCCATCATGTCCTATCGCACGAATACCCCGGAGCTTTACGAAGGCACGCACTACGGCGAGAGCGAGCAGTGCGTCGCGCTCGTCAAGCATGCCTGCGGCGCGCCCCATACCTCCGCGTGGAGGCGGGGCGCCGAGGTGTATGGCAACACGACGATCCCGGCGGGCACCGCGATCGCGTGCGGCTGGGAGGGCGAGGTTTACATGAGCCGCGCGCGTGGCAACCACGCCGCGATCTACCTCGGCCAGTACGGTAACTCCATCGAGGTCGTGGATCAGTGGTCGGGCGCCCCCGCGAAGCGTCGCTACAAGACGCACCGCCCCGAGAAGAAGTACTACGTCATCGAGTGACGCCCCCT
>JANMGF010000935.1:0-11704 GCA_031374535.1 Polyangium sp. (in: bacteria) | reverse complement strand
GGCCGCGGCAGCGACTGTGACATCCAGGTCGACCGCGACTCGGTGTCCCGCCGCCACGCGCGGGTCTTCAAGAGCCCGGCCGATCCGACGTGGATGATCGAGGACCTCGGCTCCACCAACGGCAGCTACGTCAACGACGTCCAGGTGCAGCGCTCGGTGCTGCGCGACTCCGACTTCGTGAAGATCGGCGCCGCCATCTTCAAGTTCCTCACCGGCGCCGGCGTCGAGGCGGCGTACTACGAGGAGATCTACCGGATGACCATCATCGATGGTCTCACCCAGATCTACAACAAGCGGTACCTCAACGAGGCCCTCGAGCGCGAGATCATCCGCGGCCGCAGGCACGATCGGGATCTGGCGATCCTGATGTTCGATATCGACCACTTCAAGCGCATCAACGACGTGCACGGCCACCTCGCCGGCGACTACGTGCTGAAGGAGGTCGCGCGTGTCGTGCAGGCGCGCATCCGCCGCGACGAGGTCTTTGCGCGGTACGGCGGCGAGGAGTTCTCGATCGTGCTGCCCGAGACCTCGCTCGAGGGGGCGGTCGCGCTCGGCGAGACGCTCCGGCAGAAGGTCGCGGACAACTCGTTCGTGTTTCAAGCCGACAGCATCAAGGTGACGGTCAGCGTCGGCGCGGCGCTCTTGCTGGAGAGTGATCGCACGGCGTCCGACCTCATCAAGCGCGCCGACGAGAAGCTCTACCTGGCCAAGAGGACCGGCCGGAACCGCCTCTGCTCGTAGTCCTTGGGGGAGCGGGAGCCCCGTTGGTCGTGTGGCCGCTGCATGTCAAGCCTGCTCGCCGCGCCCGTGCGTGCTAGTTGAGAAGCACACGATATGTGCCCTCTCAGCGAGTTTCCCTCCCCCGCAGAGGAAGCAACGGGCGATCAGCTCCCCGAGATCCGCGTCCCCCCTCCGGGCCCCGCTTCACGCAGCCTGCTCGACAGGCTCGAGCGCGTCGAGTGCCCGGCGTTCGGCACGCGGCGCAGGACACGCGAGGAGACGAGCGGGGCGGAGATGACGCCGATCGTCCTCGCGTCGGGCAAGGGGGCGAACCTGTTCGACGTCGATGGCAACCGCTACGTCGACCTCGTGGCGGGCTTCGGATCGCTCCTGCTCGGGCACGGGGCGACGAGCGTTTCGCGCGCCATCGAAGCGCAGTCCGACCGCATGATCCAGGCGCTCGGCGACGTGTACGCGGCCGACATCAAGGTGGCGCTGCTCGAGCGGCTCGCTTCGCTGCATCCAGGCGCCGCCGGAGGTCACACGCGTGTGCTCCTCTGCCAGAGCGGCAGTGACGCGGTGACGGCTGCGTTGAAGACGACGGTGCTCGCGACGGGCAAGCCCGGCGTCGTGGCCTTCGAGGGCGCTTACCACGGCCTCGGATACGGGCCGCTCGCCACGTGCGGGCTGCGCGAGAGTTACCGCGCCCCGTTCTCTCCCCAGCTCAACCCGCACGTCTCGTTCGCGCCGTACCCGGCCGCGGAGGCGGAGCTCGATCGTTCGCTCGGGGCCGTGGAAAATGCGCTCGCGGCCGGCAACGTGGGCGCGGTGCTGGTCGAGCCGATCCTCGGTCGCGGCGGCGTCATCGTGCCGCCCGAGAGGTTCTTGCGGGACCTCTGCGAGCTCGCGCATCGGCATGGCGCGCTGGTCGTGGCCGACGAGATCTGGACCGGGCTCGGTCGTTCGGGCTCGATGGTGCGATCGACGGCGATGGGCGCGGCGATCGACGTGCTCGTGCTCGGCAAGGGCCTCGGTGGAGGGCTCCCGATCGCGGCGTGCATCGCGACGGCCGAAATCATGGAGGCGTGGGCGCGCGAGGACGAGGTCGTTCACACGTCCACGCATGCAGGCGCGCCGCTCGCGTGCGCGACGGCGATCGCCACGCTCGACACGCTTCGGTTCCGGCAGCTCGTCACGAAGGCGAGCGACATCGGGGCTCGGACGAAGGCGTACCTCGGCGCGGTGCTCGCGGGCGCGCCGGGCGTCGTCGAGGTGCGCGGCGAAGGCTTGATGCTCGGCGTGGCGTTCGAGGACGGCGCGCTCGCCTTGCAGACGATGCGGCGGATGCTCGAGGCCGGCTACGTCGTGATCACGGGCGGGCAGAAGGGCGAGGTGATCACCTGGACGCCGCCGCTCACGATCGCCGAGGAGCAACTCACGGCGGCGGCGAACGCCATGAAGGCGTCGCTCGCCTGACGGGATACGCTCGGGCTCGTCGCTTGGCGGTGGAGCCACGCTCCTGCTAGGAATCGCCGCGTGACGGTACGGCCTACGAGCGAAACGCTGCATGGGCGCGTGCGGGCGTTCGTCGAGGGCATCTTGCGCGGCGCGCCCCCCGAGCCTTTCGACGACCTCGCGCTCGCGCTCGCGCGTTTCCAGGCGGCGCACGTGCCCGCCCTCGGTCGCCTCTGCCGCGCTCGTTCCCTGGACCTCGAAAACGCCCGCGACGCCTCCGTGATCCCCGCGCTTCCCTGCGACGTCTTTCGGCTCGCGCGGATCGCGGCGCATTCGCCCGACGAGGACACGCGTGTCTTCCGCACGAGTGGTACGTCGCAAGGCAACGAGGCGCGTGGGGAGCATCCGTTCCGCACCACGACGACGTACGAGCTCGTCGCGCTTCGCTGGGGCGAGGCGATGCTCTGGCCCGATCGGCGGGACCTCGGCGTCCTCGTGCTCGCGCCGTCCGTCGCGGAGCTGACTGACTCGTCGCTCGGCTTCATGCTCGATCTTTTTGCCACGCAGCTTGGTGGTCCCACGAGTTTCCACGTGCGTGTCGGCGTGCTCGATATCGAAGGCCTCTCTCGCGCCGCCGCCGAAGCGCGCGCCGAGGGTCGACCCATGCTCGTTCTCGGCGCGTCGTTCGCCTTCGTGCACCTGCTCGACGGCGCCGGGGCCCGGGATCTCTCGCTCCCGCCGGGCAGCCGCGTCATGCAGACCGGCGGCTTCAAGGGACGTTCGCGTGAGGTCGAGCCCGCGCTCCTTCGTCGCTCGATCGCGGCCTTGTTTGGCGTGCCCGAGGCCCACGTCGTCGGCGAATACGGCATGACCGAGCTCTCGAGCCAGCTCTACGAAGGCACGCTCGCCGCTGCGCTCGGCGTGCGCTCTCCCTCTCGGCACGGCGTGTACGTGCCGCCGCCCTGGTTACGCGTGACGGCTGTCGAGCCCGCGACGCTGACGCCGCTTTTTCAGGGCGACACGGGCATCCTGCGTTTCGTCGACCTCGCCAACGTCGACTCGTCCGTGGCGATCCAGACCTCGGACCTCGGGCGCGTGACGGACGAGGGCGTCGAGCTTTTCGGCCGCGCTCCGGGCGCCACGCCGCGTGGATGCTCCCTCGCGATCGACGAGGTCCTGGCGCGCGGATCGTCATGAGCGCCGAGGCGAGCAGCGACGCCGAGGCGAGAGCGCGTGTCCTTCGCGTGATCGCGGCCGGCGCGAGGATCCAGGATCCCGACGATCCCCTCGGCGCCGAGGCGCGGGCGCGTTTGCCAGAGACGACGGGGCTCCATCCCAAAGGCGTCGAGCTCGCCCTCTCCACGCACCTCGAAACGGCCCCGACCGACGCGGAGATCGATGCTTTGCTTGCGCGTACGAGCCGCGCTCCCCGCTGCCACGTCGTCCTCGCGGCCAACGTGTGCACTGCGGTTCTCCGCGCGATCGCCCTTGCCGCCGCGACCTCGCGTGAGATCGTCGTGCGTCCTTCGCGCCGCGATCCCGTGGTGACCGATCTCCTCGTCCGCGCGCTCTCCGCCGATGCAACCTTCGTTCAGACGCTCGGCGCCTCTATCACCCGCGCCTCGACCATCACGCCATCCCCGGGCGACGAGCTCCACGTGTACGGCTCGGACGCCTCGATCCAGGCCGTCACCCGTGACGTGCCTCGAGACGTCCTCCTGCGGGGACATGGCACCGGGATCGGCCTTGCCATCGTCGACGCCGACGTCTCGCTCGACGACGCGGCCGAGGCGATCACCCGCGACGTCGTCCCCTTCGATCAGCGCGGGTGTTTGTCCCCGCGCTTCGTGCTCGTCGAGGGCGGACGGGCCCGCGCAGAGGCGTTTGTCCATGCGCTCGACGACGCCCTTTCCCGCGCCGCAAACGACGTCCCGCGTGGCCCCCTCGATCCCGCGCTCTCCGCAGAAATCACGCTGTATGGCGCGTCGATGCAAGCGGTTGGCCTCTTCCTCGCCCGTCCTTCCCACGCGATCGGCCTCGACCCATCCCCCCGCGCTCTCGTTTTGCCTCCGGCCGCGCGTGTCGTGCACGTCGTCGCGGTGGCTCCCGACGAAACGCCGAAGCTCGTGGGCCCGTGGCTCGACTTCTTGACCGTCGTGGGCACGCGTGGTGATACGCCCCTCGCCCGCGCTGTCCTCGAACGCGCACCGTTTGCGAGGCATTCACCTCTCGGCTCCATGCAGCGCCCGCCCCTCGACGGGCCCGTCGACTTGCGCCCGTCTCGCGCTTGATCGAGACCTCCGGCGAAGCTTTCCAAGGGCGTTCCTCCTGATATGGTACGCCCTGAATGACGTCGCGCCCCCCCGACGAAGTGATCGACAACGACCCTGCGCCGGTCCTCTCGACGTTGCCCCCGCCGCCTGCGTCGGTGAACGGCGGACGCCGCGAGGCGCGACTCGACCGCGTGCTCGACTTCGTTTCGTTTGTAGCCAAACCGATGCCGCTCTCGGTGCTGCTCGACGAAGCGCCCAAGCGGATCGGCGTGATCGTGCAGGCCGAGATCGTCTCGCTTTACCTGCTCGAGGGCGACGGCGACGCGCTCGTTCTGCGCGGAAACGTCGGCTTTCCCGTGGGCGCGCGCGGCAACGTGCGCATGTCCGTCGGCGAGGGCCTCACGGGCACGGCCGTCGCGACCATGCGTCCCGTCACGGTCGTCAAGGCCCCGGGTGATCAGCGCTGGCGAGCGTTTCCCGGCATCGACGAGAATCGATACCCCGTCTTCCTCGCCGTCCCCATCCTCGGTTTTGGCCGCGCTCTCGGCGCGATCGTCGTGCAGCGCTCGGGCGACAGGGCCTACAAGTCGAGCGACATCCGGCTCCTCGTCGCGCTCACGGCGCCGATCGCCTCGGCCATCCGTCATGCCGAGGTGCTGCGCGAGCTCCGCGACAAGAAGCTCCGGCGCACGGGCGGCGGCACGCGCAAGGTCACGCTCCCCGGCGTTCCCGTGATCTCCGGTCGCTCCCTCGGCGCCGTCGCTGCGCTTCGCCGCCCCGCCACCTCGCCGCAACGCAACGCCACGGCCGAGGACACCAAGCGCCTCCGCGCAGCCTGGGGCGCGGCCGATAGGGCCCTCTCTTCGCTCGTCGCTCGCGCCCGCAAGCTCGGGCTCTCGCGCGAGAGCGCCTTCCTCTCGACCTACGAGCTCATGATCGGCGACGAACGCCTCCGCGAGCGCGCGTTCCAGCTCGTCACCGAGGGACACGGCGTCGCGCAGGCGCTCGGCATGGTCGCGCGGGAGGGCGTACGCGCGGCGAACGGCATCGTTGGTGATCCTTTCCTGCAGGAGCGCGCGCGCGACATGGAAGACCTCTGCGACGCGCTCGTCATGCTCGCCACGCCCGACGCGCGCGCGGAGCTACCGACGAAGGCCGTGTTGATCGGCGATCGGCTCACCGTCTTCGACCTCATCGTCTCGGCGCGCGCGCATCCCGTGGGCGTCGTGGTCAGCGAACGTTCCCTGGATCCCCGCACGCCCGTGTTGCTTGCGCTCCTCGGCGTGCCGTCGATCATGCAGGTCGAGGGCCTCTTTCAGTGGGCCTCGCCTGGCGACGTCGCGCTCCTCGACGCGGATCACGGCTTCCTCGTGATCAACCCTTCCCGCGCGGAGATGGCCACGCTGCGGGCCGAGCGGAAGAAGGGCAAGTCGTCTCCCGATCCCGACGTGATCGAGACGAATGGCAACCAAGCTGAGATGGACTGAGCCCGTCGGGGCGCAAGTCCGCGCCCTCGTGCCCGTGGAGAACGTCCGTCCGGTGCCGTGAGCGTTACCGTCTCACGGCACCGATGCGGCCGTTCACGAGGCCGGCTTCATCGGGCGCGGCTCGGGGTTGGCCCCTGCTTGCGCCTGCGTCTCGGCGGCCCTCTTTGCACGCCAGCGGGCGAGCCTGCGCGTCTGGCGGACCTTCTCTTTGGCACGAACCTGCGGTTTTTGAGGCATGCCCTCCTATACTCCATCCGTCCGGCCCCGCGCCACCCGTCCGAGGAGCCCCCGCGCATGAAGACCCTGGTTTGCCGCTGTGAGGACGTGACCCTGCACGAGCTCGAAGCAGCCATGGAACGCGGTTATCGCGACATCGAGTCGGTCAAACGGTACACCGGGTTCGGCACGGGTTGGTGCCAGGGCAAGTGGTGCCTCGCGCTCTGCGCGCGCCTCGTGCACGAGCGCGGCGGCGACGTAGGCAAGCCCATCACGCCTCGTCCGCCCTACCACCCTGTGTCGCTCTCCGTCCTCGCGGGCCTCGACGACCTCAACCTGCCGGGCGGTGGACCTGAAGACGCAGAAGGACACGGCCCCAAGCGCTGAGGGCTCTTTCTCTCTCTACGTTCGCACCGCACGCACCTCGTTCGCGCCGTGTCGCTCCACGTAGTCGGGCCTCAGACCCGGGCAGACCTCGTCGAACCTGCACCCCTCGCAACCCGCTGGTTTCACGCCTCCCGCGAGCCGCGAGTTTTTCAGATCGAACACTTCCTCTGGCGTCACCACCGTCACGACATCCGCCCCCGGATGCCGCACGTGATCCTCGTACCCCTGCAAGAAACAGCGCGGAACGTGCAGCGCGTGCACCTCGAATCCACCCCTCCGCGCCGCATCGAACGCCTCGCGCACCTTCGCCGCCACGTCCGAGAGCCGCGGCAACTGGCCCACGTTCGCGCGGTTTCCATCCGTGAGCGACACGAGCCAGAGCCGGAACTGCTGGATCCCCTGCGCATGGAGCCCCTCGACCCACGCGCATGTTTCCCGGTACGTGTCTTCCTTCAGGATCAGATCCGCCACCGGAGAAAGCCTGCGCGCCACGAGGTTCTCGATCGCCTTTCGCCGCAGCGCCGCCGTGCCTTCGCGTTGCACGGTCTCCTCGTATGCCGCGTCGTTCGGCGCGTGCATCGACACGTGAAACTGATCCACCCCGGCCTCCGCGAGCATCGCGAGGTACGGCGCGTGCGCGTAACGAAGACCGTTCGACGCGACCTTCACGTGCTCGAATCCGCGCTTTTTCGCGTATCGCACGAGGGCTGGCAGATCGCTTCGGATCGTCGGCTCGCCGCCGGTGAACGCCACGTCGCGAAAACCTCGCGCTGCGGCCCGATCGATCTCCCGCGCGACCTCTCCGGTCGTGAGCGCGCGACGCCGCATCGCCTCGGTGATCGTGCAGTAGGTACACGCGAGGTTGCAGTCGTAGCCGAGGACGACATCCAGCAGCGGCACGGCGTCATCGTACGACGAAGGCCCGAGCTACGCCGTGAAACCCCCTTCTACGCTTGGGGGCTACGCTCGGACAAGCCGAGCTACGCCCCCAAACCCCCTTGCGCGCCCGCGGCCCCCGGTCCACGTTCCCCGCCGCATGGCAGCCCTCGCTCGCCGTTTTCCCGTTCTCCTCGCGCTCGCGACGGTCTGTCCCGCGTGCACCACGCTCGCGTCTGGGCCGGACTGGACGGGGGGCGGCCTCGAGACCATGGGCCCTCAGCGGGCCGCCGAACGCGAGGCCGTCGAGGAACGCGAGCGACAGCGGATCGCGCGCATGCCGACCCGCATCGGCGCGCGCCACATCCTCGTGATGCACCAGCGCTCGCAGCAGAAGCCCGAGGACGTCACCCGCACCCGCGAGGAAGCCAAGAAAAAGGCCCAGGACTGCCTGCTCGCCTTGCGCTCCGGCGCTGCGTGGGAGTCGGTCGTCACCGAGTGCTCCGACGAGCCTGGGGCTGGTGAGCGTGGCGGGGATCTCGGCGTCTTCGAGCGCGGATCCATGGTCAAGACCTTTTCGGACGCTGCCTTCGAGCTCCAGGTCAAAGAGATCAGCGAGGTTGTCGAGACCGCCTACGGTTTCCACATCATCCAGCGCACCGAGTGACCCCTCGCGCCTCGGGCGCAAACGCGGCCTCGATCCTGATATGTTCGAGGCATGCAGGCGTGGAAGACCGAGGAGCACCAGCGTCTGGCCCAGGAACGCGAGCGTGTCCTCCGGTGGAAACACTGGGGGCCCTATCTCGCCGAGCGCGCCTGGGGCACCGTTCGTGAGGACTACAGCGCGAGCGGCGACGCGTGGGGGTATTTCCCGCACGACCACGCCCGGAGCCGCGCCTATCGCTGGAACGAGGACGGCCTCGCGGGGATCTGCGACCGCAACCAGAACCTCTGCCTCGCCCTCGCCCTCTGGAACGGCCAGGATCCCATCCTGAAGGAGCGCCTCTTCGGCGTCACCGGGCCGGAGGGCAATCACGGCGAGGACGTCAAGGAGGTCTATTATTACGAGGACGCGACCCCGACCTCGAGTTACCTCCGTTTCCTCTACAAATACCCCCAGCGCCGTTATCCCTACGAGGAGATCGTCCGGGGCAATCGCACCCGCGGCGGGGACGAACCCGAGCTCGAGACCTGGGACCTCGGTCTTTACGACGAGGGGCGTTATTTCGACGTCACGGTCGAGTATGCGAAACGCACGCCCTCCGACATCTTGATGGTCATCACCATCGAGAACCGCGGCCCCGAGGAAGCGCCCATTCACGTATTGCCCCACCTCTGGTTTCGCAACACCTGGTCGTGGGACGAGGTCGTCGTCGGTCCTCCCGAGATCCACGAAGGCGAGCGCGGGCCGGGTTTTACGGGCCTGCGTGGCTCCCACCGCGAGGTCGGTCCGTTTCATCTTTACATCGAGGGCGACGACACGACCCTGCTTTTCACGAACAACGAGACGAACACCGAGCGCCTCTTCGGTTCTCCGCCGCGCACGCCGTACGTCAAGGATGCCTTCCATGCGCGTGTCGTCCACGGCGACGAATCCCGGGTAAACCCCGCGGCGCATGGCTCGAAGGCGGCGGCCTGGCGTATTTTCAACGTGCCCGCGGGCGGTCGCGTCGTCTTGCGCGCCAGGCTTTGCCCCGAGTCCGAAAAGGATCCGTTCGATGGCTCGGAAGAGCTCCTCACGGAGCGCAAGACCGAGGCGGACGCATTTTACAGGGCCCTTCAAGGCCCGCACATGTCCGACGAGCGAAGGACGATCCAGCGGCAGGCCTCGGCGGGTTTGCTTTGGTCCCTGCAGTTTTACCATTACGACGTCGATCTATGGCTGCGCGGCGACTCCATCGCGCCGCCTGCCGCGCGGCTTCGTGGCCGCAACAAGGACTTCCGGCACATCGCGGTCGCCGACGTCATCTCCATGCCCGACACCTGTGAATACCCCTGGTTTGCCGCCTGGGACCTCGCCTTCCATGCGCTCTCGCTCGCCCCGATCGACATGGATCTCGCCAAGGCGCAGCTCAAATTGATGGTCAAGGAGTGGTACCAGCACCCGAACGGCCAGATCCCCGCCTATGAATGGGAGTTCGGCGACCTCAATCCCCCGATCCTGGCCTGGGCCGCCTACCAGCTCTACAAGATCGAGCGCAAGCAGACCGGAAAAGGCGACCGTCTCTTCCTCGAGCGCATGTTCCACAAATTGCTCATCAACTTCGCGTGGTGGGTGAACAAGCGTGACGCCGAGGGTAACAACGTCTTCGAGGGCGGATTCCTCGGCCTCGACAACATCTCCGTCTTCGACCGCAGCGAGCCGCCCCCGCCCGGCATGAAGCTCGAACAGGCCGACGCGACCGCGTGGATGGCGATGTATTGCATCGATCTCATGCGGATCGCCCTCGAGCTCGCGATGGAAAATTCCGCTTACGAGGACGCCGCGAGCAAGTTCTTCGAGCATTTCCTCCGCATCGCCTACACCTTCCACCACGCCGAGGCCCCCGAGATCCCGCTCTGGGACGACGCCGAGGGGTTTTACTTCGACATCCTCACGGTCGGAGACGTTCCTCGCCACCTGCCCGTGCGCTCCATGGTCGGCCTCGTGCCCCTCTTCGCCGTGCACGTCATTGGCCCCGAGGTCTATCGCAAGCTCGACAACTTCCGCCGCCGCATGGAATGGTTCCTCGGGAAAAACCCCCACCTCGCCGAGGCGCTCGTCAAGCGGCCCGATGGCCGTTACGTCCTCACGGCCGTCCCTCCCGGCAAACTCGAACGCGTGCTCGGCCATCTCTTCGACGAGGACGAGTTTCTTTCGCCGTTCGGCCCGCGCTCGCTCTCGAAGGAACACGAAAGGCGGCCCGTCGTCGTCTGGCAGGGCGATCGCAGGCTCGAGGTGAGTTACGAGCCGGGGGAATCGAAGAGCCGTATGAAGGGCGGGAACTCGAACTGGCGCGGCCCCGTCTGGATGCCGACGGGGTACATGATTTATCGCTCGTTGCTCCGGCTCGAGCATGGCTTTGGCGACATCCTGCGCGTCCCGGCCACGAATACCCACGGGCCCCGCACGATCCGGCAAGCCGCCGACGAGATCGCGAGCCGCCTCGTCGCCCTCTTCGAGCGCGGCCCCGACGGCAAGAGACCCGTTCACGGCGACAACGATCTCTTTCAATCCGACCCCCATTTCCGCGACAACCTTCTTTTCTACGAGTATTTCCACGGAGACACCGGCGAGGGGCTCGGGGCCTCACACCAGACCGGCTGGACGGGCCTCGTCGGAGATCTCGTGTTGCGACTCGAACGACATCGGAGGCGAAACGAACCATGAATCCCCTGGTTCCAGGAGACGAACCCGGTCGTTTGCCCCTCGCCTCCCTTTTGCCTGGCATGACAAACCCGGAGACGGCCGTGCGTATCGCCGCCTCTGTGGCCGCGACGCTCGACGAGCTTCACCGCGAGGGGCTCGTGTACGGCGATCTCTCGCCCTCCACCCTTTTCGTGGATCCCGCCTCCACCGAAGCTTTCCTTGCGGGGTTCGAGGGAGGTGCTCTGCGAAGCGGAGGGGAGAGGCGCGCGACTGCACGCGAGGCCTCGCTCACGTATGCCGCCCCCGAGCGCACGAGGCGTACGAGCCGCGGCTTCGACGGGCGCGCGGATCTTTATTCGCTCGGTGTCATTTTTTACGAAATGCTCACCGGGGCGCCGCCCTTCGTCTCCACCGATCCTCTCGCGCTCGCCCACGCGCACCTCGCGCGCGCGCCCGTGCCCGTTCGCGAGCGCGTCCCGACCGTCCCGCGGCTGATCTCCGATATCGTGCAGAAGCTCCTGGCCAAGGCGCCCGCGGATCGATACCAGACCGGCCGAGGTCTCGCGCAGGACCTCGAGCGATTCTTGCGTGAGGGTCCCGGAGCCGAGCGATTTCCCCTCGGCGCAGGCGACGCGCCCGACGATCGGCGCATCTGGGACAAGACATTCGGCCGCGAGGCCGAGGCCCGGTCCATTGCCGAGGCCGCGTCCCGCGTGATGGCCGGCGCAATCGAGCTCGTGCTCGTCGTGGGTCCGGCGGGCGCCGGCAAATCCACGCTCGTCGCCGAGGCGCGTGAATACATCACCCACCAGGGCGGCCTCTTCGTCGCGGCCAAACCCAAGAACGGCGTCGCGGCCACAGAGGCGGCGATACGCACGGCCGTCTCCGGGTTTGTCATGCCAGGCAAAAGGGTGGCGTGGGGCAAACGACCGGGTTCG
>JANMGF010000920.1:0-2783 GCA_031374535.1 Polyangium sp. (in: bacteria) | reverse complement strand
CGCTTAGACACGCGTCGTTCACCCCGCACGCGGCGCACGCGGGCTTCCGTGCGAAGCAGACCCTTCGCCCGTGAAAGATCAACGTCAGCGAAAGCAGGTTCCAGTCCTCGGGCGGGAACAACGCGCAGAGCTCCTTCTCGATGGTCTCCGGCTTCTGCTCCCCGGTCCATCCGAGCCGCTGCGCGAGCCTTTGCACGTGCGTGTCCACGACGACGCCCTCCGGTTTTCCGAAGGCGACCCCGAGCACGACGTTCGCGGTTTTCCGCCCGACGCCGGGCAACTCCACGAGCTCGGCGAGCGTACGCGGCACCTCGCCGCCGTATGTCTCCACGAGCTTCTTCGCGAGCCCGACGATGTTTTTCCCCTTCTGGTTGAACATCCCGAGCCGCTCGCGCAGGAGCGCGGAGACCTCGGCGACCGGGGCCAACGAAAGCGCGTGCGCGTCGGGCCAGCGGGCGAACAGCCTCGGCGTGATCTGATTGACGAGCACGTCCGTCGTCTGCGCGCTGAGCACCGTGGCGACGAGCAGCTCGAAGGGATCTCGATGGTCGAGCTCGCAACGCACGTCCGCGTGGATCACGCGGAGACGCCTGTACGTGTCCTGTGCGAGCGCTTGGGCCTTCTTCGTGGCGGGCATGAAGGGTTCCGGTGAAAGGACGATCGCCCCGCAAGCTCGCTCGAAACGTCGCGCGGCCGGCGGGGCGATGGTTTTACCTTCTGGAACCCCTCCTGCAAAGGGGGCCTTGATCCCGGGCGGATCAGCTCACGAAAGCGCGCTTTCGTGTCTCGTACTCGTCGAGCAGCTTCTCCACGCTGGAGAGGGCGTTCTCGACGGCTTCCTGCACCATCTGGAGCACCGTCGTGGCCGAGCCCTTGAGGGCCTCGTAGTACCGCTGGCGCTCGGTCGAGTGGATGATGGACGGCGGCAGGCCCGAGCGGATGAGCAAGAGGTTCATGAACAGGCGCGAGACCTTGCCGCTGTCCGACTGGAAGGGATACACGCGGAGCAGGTCGTAGTGCGCGCGGGCCGCGATCCGGAGCCCATTGCGGGTCTTGCGGGTCTCCGGATCGTTCAGCCAATCCACGATCTGCCGCACCTTGTAGGCGATCTTGTCGGGTGGCGCATACTCGTGGAAATAGAGCCGGTGCTGCGGGATGTCCTTCCGATACTTGACGGTCTTGATGTCTCCCTCTTCCGGATGGAGGATGAGGTAGATCTTCTTGATCACGTCGATCGTAATAGGCAGCTTCTTCTTGCCGTAATCCCGGACGAACTCGATCGCCTCCTTGTGGCGGCGGATGTCGTCGTAGGTCGGCTGGAGGTTCGTGTCGGAGACGGGCGGGGCATACCCGGAGAGCGCCGTCCGTAGCTCCTCGAAGGTGTACACGACGCCCTCGAGCGCGCTGTCGTGGAAGATCCACGACATGTCGAAGCGGTCCGTATAGTTCTTCTGGAACTCCTCGCTCTGCGAGGTCAGGCGCTTCTCGATGATCTCCGAGCGCTCCTCGATGGTCGCGCGGCGCGTCGGGGCGAGGAGCGGGAGCGGCACGGCCACGACCCGGGGCGCAGGCTCGCGCACCGCGATGAGGCGGCCTTCGCGCGGCTTGTCGGCCTTGAGCCGTTTGCCTTCGCGTTTGTCCGCCTTTCCGGCCTTGTCCTTGTCCTTGTCCTTGTCCTTGTCCTTGTCCTTGCCGGCGCCCTTCTTTTTTTCCTTGGCGACCGGCTCCGCTTCCTCGGCGACCGGCTTCTCCTTGGCGGCTTTGCCCTTTTCCTTGGGCGCAAGCGCGACCTTGGCCGCCTTTTCCTTGGGAGCGGCGACCTTCTCGGTCTCGATCGCCTTCTCCTCTTTGCGCGCCTTCTTGTCCTTCTTGGCGGCCTTCCCTTTGCGGGCGGCTTCCTTGGCGGCGAGCTCTTCGGCCTCCTCCGCCTCACGCGCGGCGCGGGCCTTGTTGGCGGCGGCCTCGGCCTTCTCGGCCTTCCTGGCCGCCTTGGCGAGCTTGGCCTCCTTGGCCTCGCGTGCCGCCTGTTTCGCCGCCTCTTTCGCTTCTTTCGCCTCTTTCGCTTCTCTCTGTTCGACGGCCTTCTTGCGGGCCTTCTCGACAGAGTGAGCCTTCACGGCGGGGCGTGCGGGGCGCTTGAGAACACGCGCGGGGCGGGCGACGCGCTTCGGGGCGCGGGTCGCTCGAACCGGGCGAGCGACGCGCTTGACCTTGGGGAGCGCAGCCTTCTTCTTGCGTGCCGTCGTGCGTGCCGCGCGCCGCTCGGCCGCTCGTACGGGCTTCCGCGCGACCTTCTTCGCCTTCTTCTTGGCGAGGGCGCGCGTGACCTTCTTCTTGGCCGGGCTTTGGGCCTTGCGGGCCGGCGCGTGTTTGGCGCGGACGACCGCCGTTTTTTTCCTCGGCTTTGCCGTCGCCTTGGCCTTCTTGGCGGCCACGCGTTTCTTCACGACCGTGGCGCGTTTGGCCGTGCGCGTGGCAGCTGTCTTGCGGACCGCCTTCTTGGCGGCTGGCTTTGCCCGCTTCGTCGCCTGCGCACGCGGCTTCTTTTTGAGCTTCGCCGCCGCCGTTTTTCGGGGCGGTCCCGCTCGCCGACTCGCCTTGGCTCGGGTAGCAGCAACCTTCTTCTTGGTGTTCTTGGCCAATTTACGGGTCTTTTTTGCCGCCATGGGCGTGATTCCAGAAGTCTCGCGGAGAACCCCCCGCGGCGACACGGCACGATGAGCTTGTCGGGCCACTGAGGCCCGTGCGACGGGGCGTGAGGGTAGCAACCAAGGATTTTGCCC
>JANMGF010000908.1:0-11059 GCA_031374535.1 Polyangium sp. (in: bacteria) | reverse complement strand
CCTCTTGCCGATCGCCGAGGCGCACGTCGTCCACATCGTGGACGTGAACAACGTGGTCATGCACACGCGATGGTTGCGATTGGAGGACGAGACGCTCGCGCTCAGCGTGCTCGGCTTCCGCGACGAGACGCCGGATCCTGTCGAGGAGAAGGTCGTCAAGTCCGTCACGAAGCTCTTTGGATATTGAAGTTCAGACCGCGGGGGCGGCGCAAGCGGCGTAGAATCGAAGGTCCACGCGCATCCGCTGCGCCTCCCCCCCTGAAACCATGAGGAAGAGCCGCCCCAACGTGCCGTTTTCATCGGGGACCACCCTACTCGACGAGATCGGGGTGGGCGTCGTCATCGTGGACGAAGGCGGCGAGGTCGTAGTGACGAACCGCGTCGCCGACGACCTGATCTCACGTCGCGCAGCCGGCGGGCCGCTGCTCAACAAGATCTTCGAGCACGTAGAAAACGAGCTCGGACGCGAGGGTCGTCAGCGCACGAAGGAGGCCACGGTCGAGGCCTTCGACGAAGCGGGCGTCAAGTCGATCGTCGGCTTCCGGCTCATCCGATCACACAAGCTCGGGACGATCATCTCCATGCACGACGTCACGGAGACCGAGCGTTTCCAGGCCGAACGCAGGCAACTCGAGCGCCTCTCCGAGGTCGGCAAGGCGTGCGCGATGGTGGCGCACGAGATCGGCAACCCGCTCGCCGCGATCAAGGCGACCATCCAGTCGATCGAACACGAAGCGGCCGAGGCAGGGCTCGGCGACTCGCTCCACGCGGTCAACCGCGAGATCGATCGCCTCAACAACATGCTCGGTCAGCTGCTCGGCTTCGTGCGCCACAGGCCGCCGCGCCGGAGCAAGGCGGAGCTCGCCAGCATCGTGAACCGCGCGCGTGCCGCGGCCGAGGGGCGGCTCAACAACATCCACTTCAGCACGCGGTACGGCCTTCTTCGCCCGCTGTGGGTCGACCAGGACCAGCTCCAGCAGGTCCTCTTGAACCTCTTCATCAACGCGGCCGACGCGATGCCGGACGGGGGAGAGCTCAAGGTCTACGCGGGCATCGAGGACGAACGGATGGTCCTGCGCGTCGAGGACACCGGCACCGGCGTCCCGACGGAGTTCATCGACAAGGTCTTCGACTCGTTCTTCACGACCAAGCCCACGGGCACGGGGCTCGGGCTCTCGATATGTTATCGAATCGTGACCGACCACGGTGGTTCGATCACGATCGGCGGACGGACCGGAAACGTCTCGGGAACGTGCGTCACGATCACGTTGCCCATCATGACCGGCAGGTAGAACAGCCATGGCTCAGCGGCGCCACAGAGTGCTGATCGTCGACGACGAGGACGGGATCGTCCTCGCCCTCCATCGGTTCCTTTACCAGGACAACCATCGTTACGACGTCCTCTTGGCGAAAAACGCCGAGGTCGGGCGGCAGATCCTGCGCGAGACGCCGATCGACGTCCTGGTGACCGACGTCCATCTCCCCGGCATGAGCGGCATGGACCTCGTCTGCTGGGCCGCGGTGGAGACGCCGGACACGCGCGCGATCGTGATGACGGCGTTCGACGTCGCCACGATCCGCGACAAGGCGCACGCCGTCGGTTGCCTCAAGCTGATGCGCAAGCCCTTCGATCTGCACGAGCTGCGCGCGGCGCTCCTGCAGGCCATGGAGACGCACGACAGCCTGCTCGGGAGCCTGTCGGAGCTCTCGGCGGTCGACGTCATCCAGATGCTTTGCCTCGGCCGCAAGACGACGGCGCTACGCATCGCGCGTGGGCCCGTCTCGGGCGTGATCCTCATCCAGAACGGCGACATCGTGCACGCGATCTGGAACAACATCGTCGGCGAGGAGGCGGTGCACGAGATGATCGCGGTCGAGGACGGCGTCTTCAACATGGCGCCCTTCCCGCCCGACTTCGAGCGCACGATCACCGGCGACTACCAGCACATCCTGATGGAGGGCGTGCGCAAGCTCGACGAGAAGGCGCGCTTCGGCCCGTCCGACGACGACGCGCCGCGGCCCTCCGTGCGGCCCGGTCGCATCACGCAGCAGCAGGGCAAGAACGACGACTGGGACTTCGGGCCCGATCCCGCCTTCCAGCAGAAGGCGCAGATCCCGACGAACGCGCGCATGCGCCTCGATTCACTGGGTTCGCCGCCCGTGCCGCGCGACATCATGCAATCGCAGCCGATGCCGCCGCCGCCGCCCCCGCCTCCGCCTCCCCCGCCGCCTCCGCCCGAGGAGACGCCGGAGGAGATCGCCGCGCGCCTCAAGGAGCGCGAGGTCGCGACGCTCATGGATCAGGGGTTCACCTCGCTGCGCTCGGGCCTGCGCGAGGAAGCGCGGAAGTTCTGGCAGCAGGCGCTCGAGATCGATCCCGGCAACCGGCGCATCGAGCTCAACCTGAAGAAGCTCGACCAGGATCCTTCGAAGCGGTTCTGAACGAAATCGTTGGAGCGCCAACGGTTGGACGTCCAACGGTTGAAGCACAAATGAGAAATGGCCCGGTTCATCACCGGACCATTCTCGTTTCAGGCGTCCCGATCGGCCGGGAACGCGCCTTCTGTCACTCCTCGGCGTCGGCGGCGGCCTGCGTGGTCACGCCGTCTTCCCTGCGCACGGCGGGCCGCGTGGGGGCCTCGTTGACGTAGGCGCGGCGCGTGAGGCCGTAGTCCGTGAAGGCGAGCATCACGAGCTCGACGTCGCCCGTGTTTTGCGTCTGGTGGAGCGACCAGCGCGGGACGAAGACCGTGTCGCCGGCTTTCACGTCGACGGTCGACTCGTTGACCTGGACGCGGCCCTGGCCCTCCGAGACGTGGAGGATCATCTCGTGGGCGTGCTTGTGCCGCTCGTTGAACTTGCCGGGCGGGATGCGGACGACCCGCGTGTCGATGATCTCCGACTTGAAGGGGATTCGCTCGACGTTGACCTTGATGTTCTGCCGCTCGGTGTCGGTCTCGTAAAGCGCGGCGCCGCGCTGGCCCGGGGAGAAGCGGAGCAGGGCCGGCTCGGGATACTGCGGGGCGAGCGATTTCCGCGCCTGGATGCGGCTCATCACGCCCTGGAGCTTCCGCGCCTGGAGGGCGTCGTACAGGCTCTCGAAGAAGCGATGCCGGAGGCTCAACGCGTAATTCATCGACGAAAGGCACGTGTTGTACCAATCGGGCGTGTGCATGTAGGACAACATCATGTCCTCGAGCGTCTCGGCATGCTCGTCGTCGCATCCGATGTGAATGCGGAAGAAGTGCAGGAACTCCTCGGAAATGCCGGCCTTGAGCATGCCCTCGACCATGATCGTATACATGCGCGAGACGATGCCCTCGGTGCCGAGGGAGAGGAACGAAGAGCCCGCGGCGGGGTGGGAGCGGAGCGTGAAATCGAGGTATTCGCGGACGTAGAATCGCGTGGCGTCGAGGTAGTCGATCTTGTCGATGTCGATGTCGAGGCCCTCGCGCAGGAACTTGCGGAAGATCTCCGCGTGGCGCTTGTCCTTCTCAAGCCCGCCGCCCTCCTCCCAGAGGTTTTCGGCGAGGCGCGCGCGGTGGTAATCGTTGTCCGCGTTGGCCATCAGTGCGGCCAGGTACCGCGTGAAATTCTGCGAATACAGGTAGTATTGGGCGAAGAAGTACTGGAAATCGGCCCGGGTCATGTGGCCGGCCGTGCATGCCTTGAAGAAGCGGTTCCGCCAGAAGGGGTGCTCCGCCTGCGCCTGCTTGAGGTTGTGCAGCGCAGCCTCGGCGCCCTTGCGATCCGGGGCGTTCGTACCCTGCGGCATCATCACGAAGGCAGGTGCCCGCGACGAGGGCGGCATCGCATCCCAGCCCACATTATTGGTTTCATGCTTCCCCTCTCCGGACATAGACTTCACCTCGATGGGCAGAGTTTGGCGCCGCAGCGTCCCATAACACCGTGCTGCGATGCGTCGCGTTATCGTCCGTGTATGAATCGAACAGGACGAATGAGATAAGGCCGAATCTATCCGGTTTCCGCTCTGCAAGCGAGCCGTTTCACGGTCGTCCACCAAAGAAAGCGGACAGCCCCGACGCTCGAGCGGACGAGCGCGTCCGCTTTTCGGTCCGAAGTTCGATGAAGCGGTAAAACCACGCGAAACGCATACGCGCGCGAAAATCGTGCCCGTGCGTGTCGGAGCACAATTCCGGCGTTCAGGCCGGGCGCTGCGAGGCGAGCGTGGCGTCGGCGCGCGAGAGCTTTGCGTTCGTCCGCGATTTGTTGTCGACGACGCTGACGACGTGAATGCCCTGCGGGGTCATCGAGAGCGACACCATGCACACCATGGTCGCCGTGAGCCCCTCCCCCGCCACGGCCACGAGGGAGCCGGGCCGGCAATCCGCCGCCGACGGGCGGATGCGCGCGCCGAGCGGCGTGTCGCGGAAGGTGCGTACGACGTGCACGAGATCAGCGGCGGTGCCGAGGACGACGATCGGGCCCTTCGGTTCGAACTCCGCGAGCCACTCGGGACCAAAAGGCTCGACCGCACGGGCCGGAGGCAAGCGACGGAGGAGCATCGTGTTCGCTTGCAAGACGAGGCGATCGACGATGCGACCGTCGGCCGAGCCGCGCCACTTCTCCAGCGTCTCCTCGACGGGCCTGCCCGGCTCGAGGCGGATAAGGCGACGATCGATGACACCACCCAGCGTGGCCGCGCCCGAGTGCTCGACGATCTCCACGGTGCCTAACTGGCTCCACGCGGTGCGCTGCTGAAGCGCGCGTGCAAGCTCCTCGGTCCAAGCGAGTGCGGTGGGTTCGAGGTCCGTGGCGTTGGTCATTGGTGGACATCCTATCCAGGTTCGGGACAGATGGCGCGCGCTTCCCGCGTCCCCCGGACTACACGGGCGGATGAAGCGGCTTGCCATGCTAAGACTGGCGGCCATGACCGTCCTTCAGGTCTCCGGCCTCGGCTTCGGCTACGGCGCCGCAGAGCTCTTTCAGGGGGTGACGTTTTCACTCGCCCCGGGGGAGCGGGCTGCACTCGTGGCGCCGAATGGCGCGGGAAAGTCCACGCTTTTGCGGCTGATCACGCGGGAGCTCGTCCCCGACGAGGGCGCGGTGGTGATCAAGCGCGGGACGCGGGTCGCGTACGTGCGGCAATCACACGAGCTGCCCAAGGTGGGCACGGTGCTCGAGGCGTTCCTGTCGGGCTTCGACGAGCTGCTTTCGCTCCGGCAAGAGCTCGACGAGGCGACCCACGCGGCCGCGATCGGGACGAAGCAGGCGCTCGATCGGCTGGCGAACGCTACGGATCGGTACCATCTCGCGGGCGGAGACGCGCTCGAACGGCGGGTGGAGATGCTCGCGACGCACCTCGGTTTTTCGCACGAGGACATGGGCCGGGCGCTCGGGAGCCTCTCGGGCGGTGAGCGCGGGCGGTTGCACCTCGGCGTGGCGCTGGCGAACACGCCGGACCTGATTTTGCTCGACGAGCCGACGAATCACCTCGACATCGAGACGATCGCGTGGCTGGAGCGGCACCTCGCGGGTCTGCAGAGCGCGATGCTGGTGGTCTCGCACGATCGCGCGTTCCTCGACGCGCTTTGCCCGATCACGATGGAGCTCGGGCGGCGGAGCTTCCGCGTCTACCCGCTCTCGTACTCGCGTTACGCCGAGGCGCGGGAGGAGGATCTCGCGCGCGAGCGGGAGCTCGCCGAACGGCAAGAGTCGTTCGTCGCGAAGACCGAGGAGTTCATCCGTCGGAACATCGCGGGGCAGAAGACGAAGCAAGCGCAGAGCCGGCGGAAGATGCTCGACAAGATGGAGACGATCGAGCGGCCGGAGGACGTGTGGGCGCGGGCGGAGAAGGTCGCGTTCCGGTTCGTGCAGGCGCCGCGCAGCGGGGACATCGTGCTCGACGCGCGGGGGCTCGCGGCGGAGAGAGGCGGTCGGCAGCTGTTCTCGGGCTTCGAGCTGCTGGCGCGGCGCGGGGAGCGGATCGGGATCCTCGGGCCGAACGGGTGCGGGAAATCCACGCTGCTGAAGATCCTCGCGGGGCGCGGCGCGGAGGACGATCAAGGGGACGTGCGGCGCGGGACGAACCTCTGCGAGGGGTACTTCGATCAGCACCTCGGCTCGCTCGATCCGAGCAAGAGCGCCGTCGAGGAGATCCGCAGCGTACGCGGGGACATGAACGTGGACGCGGCGCGACAGTACCTCGCGCGGTTTCGCTTCTACGGCGACGACACGTTACGCAAGATCGATGGTTTTTCCGGGGGCGAGCGGAGCCGTCTCGCGCTCGCGAAGCTCTTGCTCGAACCACGGAACCTGCTCTTCCTCGACGAGCCGACGAACCACCTCGACATCCCGGCGGCGGAGATCCTGGAGGAGGCGTTGTCGACGTTCGAAGGGACGGTGCTCCTGGTCTCGCACGATCGTCGTTTCCTCGAAGCCGTGACGACGCGGCTCTGCGCGTTCACGAACGGGCACATCGAGCTTTTCCCCGGCGGATACCGGGATTTTCAGTCGAGTTTGTCGAGGCCTGCCGCGGCGCCCGTGGACGACGAGGACGGCGGGGGCGAGGCCACGCTCGCGGAGGACGAGGGGCGATCGAAGCGCGCCGTGAAGCGGAGCGCGTCGACGGTCGTGACGCGCGTGGCGGACACGAAAGGGCAGGAATCGCCGCTCGACAAGAAACGCGCGTTCGAGGCGGAGAAAGCGGCAGCGCGCGCGAACGAACGGAAACGCAAACGCGTGAAGGAGCTCGAGGAGGAGATCGCGAAGGGCGAGATCGAGCTCGAGCGCAAACGCGAGGTGTTGAAGCAGGACCCGGGCGGGGACTGGGAGAAACTCGCGAAGATGGTGGCCGAGGAGCAGGCGCTCGCGCGGCGCTTGGACGCGGCGATGACGGAGTGGATGACGCTCGGCGAGGAGCTTTCGGCCGAGGACACCGTGGGGAGGCAAGCGTGAAGCGCGCGGTCCTCGTGGCGATCCTCGCGCTCGTGATGGTGCCCGGCGCGGCGGCGTGCTCGAACAAGAAGGAAGACGACGGCACGACGCCCCTCGCGACGAACGAGGAGCTGCCGGCGCTGGTGATCCGCGAGGACACGCCGAACCTCTTGATCACGTGGATCGACGAGAAGGGCGACATGCACGTCGAGCTCAAGGTCGCGGACGTGCCGGCCGAGGGGCTTTCGCTCGTGCGTGTGGTGGTGAGTGATCGCGAGGAGGGGACGCGGAACCTGTTTTACGTCGCGGATCTGGCGAAGAAACGCGACGACGGGACGTACGCGGCGCGGACGATGACGAGGCGCGCGTGGGAGGCCGAGGTCGAGAAGCGGCGGAACGCGTACCTCGCGAAGATCGCGCCGCCCCCGCCTCCACCGTCGCCGAGCGGAGCGGCGAGCGCGGCGCCGACGGGCAAACGCGCGGATGAGCCGCCGGTCGGGGCGTCGGCTCTGACGGTGATCGTCTACGGCGCGGACTGGTGCAGGCCGTGCCACGAGGCGGAGGATTATTTGCGCTCCAAGGGAGTACGCGTCGTGAAGAAAGACGTGGAGGCGAACCCGGAGGCGGCCGTGGAGATGCGCGACAAGCTCGAGAAGTCGGGCCAGCGCGGCGGCAGCATCCCGGTCATCGACGTGCGGGGGCAGATCCTCGTCGGCTTCAGCAGCCGCGCCGTCGATCGCGCGCTGGCGAAAGCGTCGTCGGGCACGGCGCTCTGATCCGGCAGCAGACGGGGCGCTCGTGCACGAGCGCGGCGGGACCCGTTGCCCTCGCTCGAAGCAAGGCGTATACGAGCGGCCCCCCGCAAGCAGGACCTGTCAATACGGGGATTTTCCAGGAGCGACTCCATGATCGACGTGCTCATGCCCCAGCTCGGCGAGAGCGTGGCCGAGGGGACCGTGACGAAGTGGCGCGTGCGTGAAGGCGACCTCGTGACGCGGGAGCAACCGCTCCTGGAGGTCGCGACGGACAAGGCCGACACCGAGGTCCCCGCGCCCGCCGCAGGGCGGGTCGTGCAAATCGCGGTGCCCGAAGGAGCGGTGGTCGCCAAGGGCGCGCTGATCTGCCGCATCGACGAGACGGCCACGGCGGGCGCAGAGCCCCCGCGCATCGCAGCCGCGCCCCCGCCGGCTCCGGCGACGCCTCCCACGACGCCTCCCACGACGCATCCCACGACGCATCCCACGACAAAAGAGACCCAGGACGCCTCGGCACAGCCGCTCGGCTCGCCCTCGACGCGCAAGCTCGCGCGCGAGGAAGGCGTCGATCTGGCGCAGGTGCAAGGGACGGGCGATCGCGGGCGCATCACGCACGAGGATGTGCGTCGCGTGGCCCAAGGCGTGCCCGCGCCTGCTGCGCCGCTTGCAGCAGCAGCGCCCGCGCCGATCGCGCTGCGTGCCGTGACGTCTGCGCCCGTGCAGGAGCTCGCGCAGCTGGTGCAGGCCGGCGGTGGGTTCGTCCCGCCGATCCCGGGTGTCGGGTTTGGCTCGTACAAGGTGCCGCCGTACACGCAGCGACCGGGCGACGAGGTGATCCCGTTCTCGCGCCGCCGCCGGATCACGGCCGATCACATGGCGTATTCGAAGATCACGTCGCCGCACGTCGTGACCGTGGCTGAGGTGGATCTTCAGGCGACGACGCGGCTGCGCGAGCAACACAAGGATCGCTTCAAGAAGGAGGGCGTACCGCTCACGTTCCTCGCCTTCATCTGCGCCGCGACCGTCCGCGCGCTGCGCGAGCACCCGCACCTCAACGCGCGCGTGCTCGACAACTCGTTCGCCGTGCTGAAGGACATCAACCTCGGCGTCGCCGTGGACACGCCCGGCGGCCTCATCGTGCCGAGCATCAAGCACGCCGATCAGCTCTCGCTGCGTGGCATCGCGTCGCAGATCGATGACGTTGCGACGCGCGCCCGCGCGGGCAAGATCACCGCGGACGACCTCGCCGGAACGACGTTCACGGTGAGCAACCCCGGCCTCAAGGGCAACCTCTTCGGCGGCGCGATCATCTCGCAGCCGAACGTGGGCATCTTGCGCATGGGTGAAATCAAGAAGCGGCCGGTCGTCGTGACGCGCGACGGCGAGGACGTGATCGCCATCCATCCGGTCATGTACATGGCGCTCTCCTACGATCACCGCATCGTGGACGGCGTGCTGGCGAACTCGTTCCTCTGGCGCGTCGGTGACCTCCTGAGCCGCGGGGAGTTCGAAGTCGCATGACGAATGAAACAAGGCTGGGGTTTGGGGCGCAGGACGCCGAAGGCGATCCGAAGCCCCAAGCGTTGGCGGAAGGTCACCGCTCGCTCGCAGAGGTCGATCCCGAGATCGCCGACCTCATCCGTCGCGAGGAGCGCGCCGAGGCGGACACGATCCGGCTCATCGCCAGCGAGAACTACGTCTCGCGCGCGGTGCTCGAGGCGACGGGGTCGATCCTGACGAACAAATACTCGGAGGGCTACCCGGCCAAACGGTACTACGAGGGCCAGCAGCAGATCGATCCGGTCGAAGAGCTCGCCCGCGGTCGCATGAAGCAGATCTTCGGGGCCGATCACGTCAACGTGCAGCCCTACTCGGGCAGCCCCGCGAACCTCGCCGTGTACCTCGCGTTCGTGAAGCCCGGCGAGACGATCATGGGCCTCGGGTTGCCCGCAGGCGGGCACCTGACGCACGGCTGGAACGTGAGCATCAGCGGGAAGTTCTTCACGAGCGTGCCCTACGGCGTGCGCGCGGAGGACTGCCGCATCGACATGGACCAGGTGCGCGATCTCGCCCGGACGCACCGGCCGAAGCTCCTCTGGTGCGGCACGACGGCGTACCCGCGCGCGATCGATTTTGCCGCGTTCCGCGCGATTGCGGACGAGGTGGGCGCAATCCTGGCGGCCGACATCGCGCACATCGCGGGGCTCGTCGCGGGCGGGGTACATGCGTCGCCGATCGGGATCGCGGACGTCGTGACGATGACGACCCACAAGACGTTCCGCGGCCCGCGCGGAGCTGCGATCCTGTGCAAGGCCGAGCACGCCACGGCGATCGATCGCGCGGTGTTCCCGGGCCTGCAGGGCGGCCCGCACAACCACACGACGGCGGCGATCGCGGTGGCCGCGCGGGAGGCGCTCGAGCCCTCGTTCAAGCAGTACGCGGCGCGTATCGTGGAGAACGCGAAGGCCCTTGGCGCGGCGCTCGAGGCGAAGGGCTTCCGCCTGATCACGGGCGGCACGGACAATCACCTCCTGCTCGTCGACATGACGCCGAAAAACATCGGCGGAAAACCCTACGCGAAGGCGCTCGATCGCGCGGGGCTCGTCGGCAACTACAACGCGATCCCCTTCGATCCCCGCAAGCCCATGGATCCCTCGGGGATCCGGATCGGCACGCCGGCGGTCTCGTCGCGCGGCATGGGCCCGAAGGAGATGGAGCAGATCGCGGCGTGGATGGCCGAGGTCGCCGAGAATCCGCAAGACGAGGCGCGTCTCGCGCGGATCGCCGGCGCGGTGAAGGAGCTCTGCCAGAGCTTCCCCGCGCCCGGCATCCTCTCCTGAGCAAGGGAAAACCACAAAAAGCAACGGGGGCGCCGCTCGGTTCGTCGAGCGCGCCCCCGTTTTTGATCAGGCGATCAGGCGCTCACTTCACGTAAAGCTGCGCCGCGACGACGCCCGCGCCACGGGTGGCCTTCACGACGTACTTGGCCTGCCCCGCCATCGGCCAGGGCCACTTGTAGCAATTGCCGTTGCCGCCGAGCGAGGCCTGCTGGCCGCCGCCGCTGTCCTGCGCGAGGACCGGGTTCATGCCGGGCACCGGCGTCGTGGCCACGAGGGAGATGTCGACCTCGCTCGGGCCCGCGCCGACGGCGAGCACCGTGTAGCACTTGCCAGGCTGGAGGTTGACCGGCTCCTCGAGGACGCTGCCCTCGGAGAAGTTGCCGGCCGCGACGTTGCCCTCGCGTTGCATGCCCGGGGCCGCCTGGTTGGCGAAGGCCATGAGGGGCAAGGTGGCCGCGCCCGCGAGGTTCGGGTCGATACGCTGGGCCGCAGCCCCGCCCGCGGGAGGGGCCGTGCCGCCCCCAGAAGGCGCCGTGGTGCCTCCCGGAGCCGGGAAGCCGGGGATGG
>JANMGF010000852.1:0-7474 GCA_031374535.1 Polyangium sp. (in: bacteria) | reverse complement strand
ACGCGTACTTCGTCCGGGTCGAGGGCGGTGCGCGAGGTCATCGCGCGCGAATGTAGAGGGACTGTTACGAATCGTCCATGCACAGCGACGCGTGTTTGCCGCGGGGCACGCCCTGGATGAACTCGACGGGGCAGCCGAAGTCGAGCAGCGCGCCCGAGGGCTTCTTGAGCATCTCGACGATCTCGATGGCGCTCGCCTCGGACCAGTCCCGCGCGCCGTCGAAGCGGGCCCGGATGACGCCGTCCTTGTCGATCACCCAGGTCTCGGGGAACAGTTTGGTTCCGTAGCGTCCGCCGACGATCTCGGAGTCGACGTCGAAGAGCACGGGGAAGGGGGCGTCGCCGTCGAGCAGGACGCGGAGGAGGTCACGCACCTTCGTGCGGTCCTCGTCGATCGTCACCGTCACGAGGACCATGTCCTTGCGGCCGCGGAGCACGCGCGCGAGGGTCGCGAGCGAGGGCATCTCTTCCTTGCAAGGGCCGCAGGTTTCGGTCCAGAAGTTGAGGAAGACGACCTTGCCGCGGAACGACGAGAGCCGCACGGGCTTGCCGTCGATGTCTGGCAACTCGAAGTCGGGCGCGAGGCGATCGCGGCCGGCATACGAGGGGCCGAGGCCACACATGGCGGTGCAGCTCGCGCGGACCTGATCGTTCTTCGCGGCCGTCACGAACCCGAAGACGGCCACGGCCGCCGCCAGGATGAAGACGAGCTGAAGGATCGTGGACGTCTTCAACATGCCTCGACTCCCATAGCGCAAGGGCGCGCGTCCGCCCACCCAGTCACGCCTCGGTCTCCCCGATCAGCCGCAGAAGGCGGGTTTCGTCGACGCGGTGCTTCATGATCTTGCGCCCGTCGAGCTCCACGACGGGGACGTCCCAATCGTAGGCCGCGCGCTTTTCGGCCGGCGCTTCGTGGTCGAGGTCGACGATGCAGAGCTCGAACGGCAGGGCGAGGCGCGCGCGTTCGAGGGCTTCCTTGGCCACGTCGCAGAGGTGACACCGCTCTCGGGTGTACAAGGTGACGGTCTTCATGCGCCGGCGAGGATCGAGAGGCTCTTCTTCGGTTTTTTCGGCGTGAAGGCCTCGAACGCGCGCTTGAAGTCGGCGAAGCGTCCGCCGGCCTTGTGGGCTTCGAGCACCGCGCGGCCCTCGGCCTCGCCGCCTTTCGCGAGCACAGCCTCGACCCACGCCCACTTCGCGCTCGTCGAGCGCACGTCGGCCCGACCCTTGAGGCCGCGGCGCAGGCGGTCGAGGCGCGCGTTCACGACGTCGATGCCCGCGAAGGTGGCGTGCGCGAGCGGCGTGTTGCGCTTGGGGCAGAAGGGCGCGATGCCGAGCGCGATGGGGATCTTCTGCGAGAGCTGGGTGATGAACTGGACGCACTCGTCGACGTCCTCGTCCTCTTCGCCGGGCACGCCGATCATCAAGTAAAGCTTCATGCGCGGCATGCCGTGCTTGCGCGCCATCTCGGCCGCGCGCTCGAGGTGGCGGATACGCGCGCGCCGATCGAGGGTCTCACGCACGCGTTCGCTCGTGCCGTCCATCGCCGTGGTGAGCGTGCGGTAGCCGGCCTTCTTGAGCGCGCCGACGAACTCGTCGGAGAGTTTGTCCGGCCGGAGGCTGGAGAGGCCAACCTCGCAGCCGCGTTCGGCGAGTGTCTGGACGATCTCCACGATCTTCGGGTGATCACTGACGGCGGCGCCGACGAGGCCGACGCGGCGCGCGTCCTCGGGGATGAGCTCGAGAATGCGTTCCTTGGGCACGATACGCATGCCGCCGTTCGTCGAGCGGCGCATCACGCAGTAGGTGCAGCCACGCGAGCAGCCACGTTCGGTCTCGATCAAGAACATGTTCGAGAGCTCGGTGTCGGGCGTGCGGATCGGGGCCCAGGCGGGGAGGAGAGCGTCGTCGCACTGCGCGATGCCGGGCATCGAGGTGCCGTGGCGCGCGGGGACGAAGACGTGAGGGGTCTTCGCGAGCAGGTCGAGCGCGTCTTCGCGGGAAGGTGTGTCGCGGAGGATACGCAAGACGTCGACGGCCAGGGTGTCGGCTTCGCCCATGACGACAGCGTCGGCGAAGGGCGCGAGCGGCAGCGGGTTCGAGTTCGTCAGCGGGCCGCCGGTGAGCACGAAGGGATGGCGCTCCGAGCGCTCCTCGCGAAGCGGCGGGATGCCCGAGGCTTCGAGCAGTCGGATCACGCCGACGAGCTCGAGCTCGTATGCCACGCTCATGGCGATCACGGGGTAGTCGCTGATCGGCCGGAGCGATTCGTAGGTGAGGGGAACGGCGCGCGGGCCTTGATCGTCGTCGGGCAGGAACGCGCGATCCGCGGCCATGTCGGGCTCGTGCTGGATCGATTTGTAGATCTGCAGGAAGCCGAGCGAGCTCATGCCCGTGCGGTAAGGCGACGGGTAGGCGAGGGCCACGCGATAGGGGGCGTGTTTGTCGAGACGGCCGACCTCCTCGGCGAGCCGCCTGCGGATGGTCGCCACAGTGACGTCACGTGACATTCGGGCAGAGCGTCCTTCAGCGGGCCCCCCGATGCAAGGGATCGAGGCTCCTTTGGTGCTCGAAGTGCGTGTCATGGTCAGCGGGCGGCGGGGCGTGACAGGTGTACGGCTTCGCCGTCGGTCTCCCAGACGACGTCGCCGCCCCGGTCGGTCCGGGCGATGGTGATGTCGCGGGCGCGGAGGGCGGCGAGGACGCCCGGATCGGGATGGCCGTAGCGGTTTCGTACGCCGGAGCAGACGAGGGCGACGCTGGGGCGTACGGCGTCGAGGAAGGGCGGCGTCGTGGAGGTGCGGCTCCCGTGGTGGCCGAGCTTGAGCAGGTCGGCGCGGAGGGCGGCCGGGTCTTTCGCGACGAGCGCACGTTCGGCCGCGGCCTCGGCGTCACCCACGAGGAGCGCGGAGCGTCGGCCGTGGCGGATGCGCAGGACGAAGGAGTTGTCGTTGGCGCTCTCGTCGGGGACGAACCCGGGGCAAGGAGAGAGGACCTCGACGGTGGCGCCGCCGATCGTGTGTTTGCCGCAGAGCGTGTCGGGTCTTCGGATGGGGATGCCTCGACGACGCAGGCCCGCGAGCATCGACGCGTAGGTCGGGCCGGCGCCGTGGTCCTCGCCCTGGCCCGTGTCCCAGAGCTCGCCGACCTCGATCGCGGGCAGCGTCGAGATAAGGCCGCCGAAGTGATCGGGGTGCGGGTGCGAGAGGACGACGATGTCGATGCGATCCTTGCGGAGCGCGCGCAGGACGGGGAGCACGACGCGCGTGCCCGTGTCGACGGGGCTGCCCATGAAGCCGCCGCCGTCGATGAGCATCGTCTTGCCGTCGGGAAGGTCGACGAGGAGTGAATCGCCCTGGCCGACGTCGAGCGTGCGGACACGGAGCAGGCCATGGGCCCCGCCTGCGTGGACGGCGCCGAGCTCCAGCACGAGGAGCATGGCGAGGCCCAGCGCGAGGGCCGCGGCGCGGCGGAAGGCGTCCTTGGCGAGGGCCGCGGCGAGCGCAGTGACGGCCACGGCCGAGAGCTGCGAGGGCGTAGGCGGAGGGAAGGTCACGATGCCACCGAGATCACTCGTCACGCGGGCGACGGCGCGCACCGCGAGGAGGGACCCCGAGCCGAGGAGGGCCGCGCCACGCTCGACGGGCGGGAGCCACGCGAGCACGGCGTGCAAGAGGCAAACGGGGAGCGCGGCGAGCTCGCCGATCGGCGCGGCGATGAGGTTCGCGGCGATGCCGAGCAGCGACAAGGAAGGCGTCATCATCGCGAGGAACGGCGTGCAGCCGACCATCGCGGCGAGCGTCGTGGCCACGGGTCGCAAGACGGCGCGGAGGAGCGCGGGGCCTCGCACGACGAGCTCGGCGATGGGTCGATCGAGACCAAGGAGCCCCGCCGTCGCCGCGGCGGACAGGACGAACGAGGGGTCGCTGCCGACGAGCGGGTCGAGGATCGCCGCGAGGAGGAGCGAACCGCCGAAGGCACGCAGGCCACTCGGACGAAGGCCACACGCACGCACGAGCATCACGACCGAAAGCATGCCGGCGGCGCGCAGGGCCGAGCCGCTGCCGCCCGCGAAGTCCGCGTAAAGCCACGAGGTGGGGATGGCCAGCGCCGCGGAGATGCGGCCGACTTCGAAGCGCGCCGAGAGTGGCTCGAAACGCAAAAGCAGTGCACGCGCGGCGGCGGCGAGGCCTGCGACGGCGAGGACGAGGTGCGTGCCGGAGACCGCGAGCAGGTGGGACAAACCGCTCCGGCGGAAGGCTTCGTTGTCGGCCTCGTGCAGATCCGTCTCGCCGAGGACCAGGGCACGCGCGAGCGGTTCGGCCTCGGGGTGAAACGTCGCCTCGATGCGCCGCCGCACGTGCGCGCGGGCTCGATCGATCCACGTCGTCAGGCTCTTGCCCCGCTCGATCCTTTCGAGGTCCACGATCCCGCCCGACGCAGCGACGCCGCTCCGCGCGATGGACGGGCGCGGGTCGGGCAGGCTCTCGTTCAGGAAGAGATGGACGGGGGCGAGATCCGCGACGAGACGCACGCGATCGCCACGCGCGAGATCCTCGGGTGCGCCGTGGAGCCTCGCGCGGAGCGGCTCGCCGATCGGGCCTCGTTCGCAGGCGCCGCGGGTGATTTCGACCTCGATCCGGGCCTCGCCGCGTTCCTCTCCAGGAGGCACAGGCTCACCCCGCTGCACGACCGGCGAACGCAACACGACAGCCTCTCCCTCGCAGCGCCCCGGAGCGCCGAGCGCCTCGGTCACGCGCGCATGCAGGGCCGCGGCCTCGTCGATCGCCGCGCGGGCACGGAGCGCTCCCACCACGAGCACGATCGCGAGACCCGCGAGGGCCCATCGTTCGAGGTGATGACGCAGGAGGAAAAGACACATCACGGCCGCGAGCGCGGCAGGAAGGGGCGCGCGCGCCACGGCGGATCCAGCCGCGAGCGCGAGCGCGGTGAGCAGCAGCTTGTCGGTCACGCCCCGACAGACAGCAAACCTTGGGCCTCCCATGAATCGGCCGGAGATCCGCGCGACGGCCCACCGCGCTCCCTGGCGGCGCCATGGCGGACCCTGGCGCCGCCACCTTGGCGAAGCTACGCGCTGCGCCAGCGACCCCACGTCACGCAGTCGGATTGCAGGATTCCGTGCGTCGTAAAACTCGCGTCGCGCATGAGCATCGACGCTCAGAGAACGCGTGCGTGACCGGAACCGCCTTCCTACAATGGCCACACGCTTGCGCGCTCCGACCGATCCGTCGCCCCGCGCGCCCGTCGTCCCCCTGGAGGTCGTTGATGTCCCCGTGTCCCCCCCGCGCTCGTTTGGCCTTGTTCCTTGGCGCTCTCGCGCTCGTCGCCGGCTGCGGCGAGATGTCGCAAGGCGCGCCCGAGGGCGACGTAGAGGAGGCCGAGCTGGGGATCGCCGGCGGTTATATCGACGACAAGGACACCTCGGTCGTCGGCCTTTTCGCGACGAACCTCGGCGGCATCTGCACCGGCTCGCTCCTCGCGCCGAACCTCGTGCTCACGGCGCGCCACTGCATCTCGGAGATCAACAACTCGAACGGCTCGGTCGAGTGCAGCGTCACGAAGTTCGCCCCGCCCGCCGCTCCGAGCAGCTACCTCGTCACGACCAAGCCTGAGCTCTCGCAAACGCCGACCGACTACCGCGCCGTGAAAGAGGTCGTGCTCCTTCCCGTGGGCGACGATTTCTGCGGGCAGGACCAGGCGATCCTGATCCTCGAGGAGAACATCCCCGAGGCCGAAGCCAAGCCGCTCGTGCCGCGCGTCGACGACCCGCTCGTCACGGGCGAGAAGTACTCGGCGATCGGCTTCGGCGCGACGGACGGCCAGGGCAGCGGCGCCGGTACGCGTCGTCGTCGGGATGATCTCACCATCACGTGCGTCGCCGAGGAGTGCCCCGCGTTCCAGGTCAAGACGACCGAGTGGATGGGCAACGCCGGCGTCTGCCAGGGCGACTCGGGCGGACCCGCGATCGATCTCCAGAACCGCGTCATCGGCGTGACCTCGCGCGGCGGCTTCAACTGCTCGAACCCGATCTACGGCTACGTGAAGGCCTGGGATCAGTGGATCAAGGACACGGCGATCAAGGCCGCGGAGATGGGCGGCTACACCGTGCCGGCGTGGGCCAACGGTTTTCCCACGCACCCCGACTACGCGTACACGCCCGGTGATGCCTGCACCGTCGCGGCCGACTGCGTCTCGGGCCGCTGCGTGAACGACGGCAAAGAGCAGTACTGCACGCGCCTCTGCAACGAGAAGGCGCCTTGCCCCGATGGCTGGTACTGCGACGCCGACAGCGCGGGCCAGGGCGTCTGCTTCAAGCAAGAGGGTTCGTCGTCGGGCGGCTGGGGCGAGGAAGAGACAGACCCGGAGACCACCTCCGAGAGCAGCTCGTGCAGCGTGAACGCCGATCCGACGAAGCCCGTCCCCTGGCGCGGCGGCCTCCTCGCGCTCGCGTTCGTCGCGCTCGGACTCCGGCGTCGCACGCGTTGAAGCGCCGCGCATTTTTCTTCACCACGGTCGCGCTCACGCTCGTTGCTTGTTCGCGGGGGTCGGGGAAAGACAAACCCGTCCGCGTCGTCTCGCTCTCACCGAGCACGACCGAAGCAATGTTCGCGATCGGCGCCGGAGGTCTGCTCGTGGGCCGATCGCGGTACTGCGATTTTCCCAAGGAGGCCGAGGCGCTGACGATCGTGGGCGGTTACGCCGATCCCAACGTCGAGGCGATCCTCGCGCTCGCGCCCACGCTCGTCGTGGGAGGTCGAGGCCCGGCAGGTCCCGCGCTCGAAGAGGGGCTCCGCGCGCACGGCATCGACACGTTTTTCCCCGAGACCGAGTCGCTCGCGGGGATCATGAGCATGATCGTCGAGCTCGGCCGGCGCGTGGGCCACGAGGCCGAGGCCACACGCGTCGCCCAGGGCATCGAGGACAAACGCAAAACGCTCGCCGAACGCATCGCGGGAAAACCACGGAAGCGCGCGCTTTTCGTGTTCGACGTTTCCCCCCTCGTCGTCGCCGGCCCGGGCAGTTTTCCCGACGAGCTCCTCCGCCTCGCAGGCGCCGAAAACGTCATCACCCGCGGCGGCGCCTACCCGACGATCGGCCTCGAGCACCTGCTCAAGCTCGATCCCGACGTCCTCCTCGATGGCGCCTCCGACATGCGCGCCACGCAAACGCTCCGTCAACGCATCGAGAACGCCCCTGGCTGGCGTGAGCTCCGCGCCGTCCAGAAAGGCCAGATCCGCGAGGTCGGCTCCGACGTCTTGCGCCCCGGCCCCCGCATCGCTGATGGACTCTTTGCCGTCGCCCGCGCCATCCACGGCGAGGACCTCGCGCCACCCCCATGACCCGTTCCCCCGCCCGCGTCCGCGCCGATGCCCTGCTCGTCACCCTCGGCCTCGCCGAGAGCCGCGCCCAGGCGCAAGCCCTCATCATGGCCGGCAAAGTCAGCTGGAGCGAAA
>JANMGF010000845.1:0-3724 GCA_031374535.1 Polyangium sp. (in: bacteria) | reverse complement strand
ACGTCGCCCGTTACGAGGCCGAGCGGCGCCTCGCTGCGCTGGAGCGGTACGCCGACTTCTTCTACTCGGCGGCCGACGGCATCGTGGTCGTCGACGCCGACGGGCGCGTGCTCTTCTCGAACCCACGCGCGCGGGACATCACGGGACGCACGGAGGAGCAGCTCGCCGCGAGCCGCCTCGACGACGTCGTCGATCCGAAGGATCTCCCGACGCTCCAGCGGATCCGCGAGGGCTTCAAGCAGGGCATCTTCCCGCACATGGTCGACATCACGATCCGCCGCGCGAACGACATCGCCTGCGAGCGCCGTACGATCAGCGTGAGCTACAGCTCCGTGCTACGCGAAGACGGCGGCGCCATCCTCGTGAGCCTGCGCGACGTGACCGACGATCGCGCCACGGCCGCGGAGCTCAAGAAGACCAAGGAGTTCCTCGAGCGCGTCATCGAGAGCTCCGTCGACGCGATCATCTCGGCCGACAACGAGGGCGTCGTGCGCCTCTTCAACCGCGCCGCGGAGCGCATCTACGGCTACCGCGCCAGCGAGGTCGTCGGCGTGATGAACGTGCGCGAGCTCTACGCGACGAACAGTGCCTGGCAGATCATGCGGCTCATCCTGGCACCCGAGCACGGCGGACCGGGGCGGCTCGAGGGATACCGGACCGAGGCGCTCGCCAAGGACGGTACGCTGATCCCGGTGCTCCTCTCGGCTGCGCTGATCGTCGAGGACGCTCGCCCCGTCGGTTCCGTCGGCATCATCACGGACCTGCGCGAGCGTTTACGTATGGAGGCGAAGCTGACGAAGGCCCAGGACGAGCTCCGCGCGCGCGAAAAACAATCGCTCATCGCGGAGCTCGCGGGGGCCGCCGCGCACGAGCTGAATCAGCCGCTCACGAGCGTGCTCGGGTACGCGGAGCTCATCAACCGGAGGGCGGAGGACCCGGCGTCCGTCCGCTCTGCGGTCGCGACGATCCTCGCCGAAGCCGAACGAATGGCCGAGATCGTCCGCAAGATCGGCAAGATCACGCGCTACGAAACCAAGGCGTACGTGGGGGCAGCGAAGATCATCGACCTCGACCGGTCCAGCGAAGAGGACCCCAACCGAGCGCTCGGGTGAGAGATGGGTGCCGAAGGTCTCGAAGCTTCGATGCGGGAGTCGCAGTTCCCGATCACGCAAAGGAAAGCGATGCGCCGCGATCTGCCCGTCGAGTGGGTCGACGCCCTCCTCGTCGCGTCCTGTGAGATCGCGCCGGACGCGAGCGCGGAGGAGGCCGCCACGGCGCTCGTCACGGCAGCGTTCCATCTGCTGCCCGACGCGGCGATCGGCGTTTGCGTGCCGGGCGACGGCGACCGACAGATCGTCGTGCGCCGTGGTGCTCGCGGCGAGGGCGTCGAGTCGCGCGATCCGACGCGGCTCTTCCCCGAATACGCGTCCGAGCGCGTCGTCCCCATCAACGTCGATGACGGCTCGACGCTGCACCTCGCCTCCGACGACGAGACGCGTTTCTCGGGCGCAGGTTCGATCGACGCGTTCATCGATCGTCTCGCACTCGCGCTCGGCGCTGCGATCCGCAACGCGCGCATCCATCGAGCCGCGCGCGCGCAAGGCAGCGAGGTCAAGGAGCTCGAGGCCCAGGTGATCCAGGCGGGCAAACTCGCCACCCTCGGGCAGATCGCCGCTGGCATCGTGCACGAGCTCAACAACCCGCTCACGTCGATCGTCGCGTACTCGGACTACCTCCACAGGAAGGCCCGGAGCACGGGCGCGGACCCGGCCGATGTCGAGCGCCTCGCGCGTATCAACGAAGCCGCGGAACGCATCCTCCGCTTCTCGCGTGATCTCATGGCGTATTCGCGGCCCACCGCCGCCGTGCCCGCGCCTGTCGCCATTCACGACATGATCGAACGAGCACTCGTGTTTTGCGATCACGTCCTTGGCGAGATGCGCGTGGTCGTCGAGCGCGACTTCAACGACGTGCGCCTCGTGCGAGGCGTCGCCGGTCAGCTCACGCAGGTCTTCGTCAACCTCTTCACGAACGCCGCACACGCGATGCGCGAGCGCGGCGGGCGCCTGATCATCAAGACCACCACGTTGCCGGCCGAGGACGCGGTTCGAATCACGATCCAGGATGAAGGTCACGGCATCGACGCGACGCACATCGAGAAGATCTTCGAGCCGTTCTTCACGACGAAAACCGACGGCACGGGCTCGGGCCTGGGGCTGAGCATCGTGCGGAACATCGTCGCCTCGCACGGCGGCAAGATCCGCGCGTACGCGCACCCGCAGGGAGGCACCGTCTTCGAGCTCGAGCTCCCGTTCGCCGCGTCTCCGAGCGAGCCGCCGCAGCGCTGAGGTTCGGCCTAACGCTGCAAGAGACGATCGCCCTTCTGCGGGAGATCGCCGGACATCGCGCCGTTGCGCTCGTACGGGAGGTACCGGGGCGGGACGCCACGCGCGGCAGTCGCATCCGCGTCCGTCATGACCTGCCAGTGCAGGTGCGGTGCGAACGAGTGCCCCGAGTTGCCACATCGACCGAGCTCGGTGCCGGCCGCGACGAACGTTCCTTTGCGCACGCGCACGGTGCCGGGGATGAGGTGCGCAAACAGCGAGTACTCGCCGTTTTGATGGTCGAGCACGACGAAGTTGCCGTGCATGTCGTACTTGTTCGCGCGACCCGGGACGTTGTCGGGAACGCCGTCCACCGCGATCACCACGACGCCCGGCGCATCGGCGACGATGGGCTGGTTGTACGAGGGATGATCCTCGTTGCGCTGCGAGCGCGGCATGTTGTCGTCGAGCACCAGGTCGAGCGCGTAGGCCTGGTCGTTGGTCACGCCGTAATGCGTGCGATACACGCGCCACTTGCCGACGACAGGGAGCCGGTAGAGCACCGTCCCGGGCGCGTAGCGCGGCATGTTCGGGGGAGGAGCGTTGCCGCCGCAGGCGACGAGCAGGAGGCTCGAGGCGACGAGGAGTTGGGCGAAGAAAGATGAGCGGGAGGGCATCCGCCCTTCAGTATACCGGGGGATCACTCAAGGGTTGACCTTGATCCCGATGACGAGGACGCCGCCCTTGTGGTTTTGCCCCGCCACGAAGAAGGTCTCGCCGGCCTTCGCGTTGACCTCGAGCAGGGGCAGGAAGTCGTTGCCGCCGGGCTTCTGGATGCTCGCGCTGATGACGTAACGCTTCGACTCGTCCTTTTTCTTGGGCTGGACGACGTCCTTCAGCGAGACCTTGAGCACGCGGTCGTTCGGGAGCTTCAGCGTGGAGGGGCTCGTCTTCGACGACGCCTGCTTCGAGCGATCGAGCAGCTTGTAGCTGTTGTACGAGGAGAATGGCGGCTTCGCGAGCTCGGGCATCTTGCCGATCTTCGGGTCGATGCCCGAGCCGTCGTTCGTCCCGTGGAGGACCACGATTTCCATCGAAACGGACGCATCCGCCTGGGCAGCGGCGTCCTGGGCATGCGCCACGGAGGGGCCATGTCCGAGCGAGAGCCCGGCGGCGGCCACGAGCAAAGCAAACAGCGCGAGCCTCATTGTTCTCCTCCAGTGGAATCGTCGGCCAGCCACACGACGGTGGTGGTGTGGTTCGACGTGGCAGCCTCTCCCGGCACGTAAAAGATCGTGCCGATTCTGGTGCCAAAGTCGACGGCCGCGACGGCCACGCCCACCTCGGAGTCGCCCTCTTGCGCTTCGGAGTCCGCAGCATGCCCGGAAGACTCCGCGGGC
>JANMGF010000843.1:0-4854 GCA_031374535.1 Polyangium sp. (in: bacteria) | reverse complement strand
AGTCGGACTTGCTGGCGGGCCTCAGCGGGCAGGGGATGGGGCGAGAGGGGCGACCTCGGCCCACAAGGCATCGAGGTCGAGAACGAGGCCGTCGAAGCCAGGCGGCGAGAATTTGCCTCGGTCGTATAACCACCCGGTACGATATAGCCCATCCGCTCCGAGGTCGAACCCTTCGCAGATATGCTCGACAGGATCGACGATCCAGACGTGCAAGACACCGAGCGTGCGATATGCGCCGAGCTTCGTGAGACGATCCCGGGCCACGTCGACCTGGCTCGGCGATAGAACCTCGATAACGAGTGTGGGCTTGGTGAAGCTCACGCTGTCGCTACCCTTCCGCGCGTCCTTGCCGAGATAGACGCATGCATCTGGCACAGCGCCGCTCCGATCGGCAAGGACCACCTTGTGACGAGGACCGAAGACCTGTGCCTTCCGCGGCGTTGCCCACGCATGCAACGTATTCAGAAACCAGGCCGACACGGCGTCGTGGATCGGCGTAGCGGCTTCCTCCTCGACGAGCACGCCGTCGAAGAGCTCACCCGGCTCGGCGCGCGCCGCCCATTCCTCGGCAGTCATTGGCTCAGGGCGGAGGACGCGGGGTCCTGGACGCGGAGGGCGGGACTTGCCCGGAGCTTTGGGAGGACCGCCGGCCGCAAGGAATGCCTCTTCGTTCCAGAAGCCCTCGGGCCAGAGGAGCCCCGCCTCGACGGGGACTTCATCCTCGTAAGGTTCGCGCTCGTCCCATGGGACATCCGGTAGCCCGACGCGCTCCTCAACGAGCACCGCGCGCGCGGCCTCCTGGATTTCGCGAGTGACCTCGGGCGGCTCCCATTGGAGGAGGAGATCATGGAGATGCTTTGCCGCGGGCCCGCGGCGTGACGGGTCGGGACGCGGTGTACCCTTTGGGAGGGAATGATAGCAGTGGTCGCTGTGGGCGTACTGTGTGAATGCGTCCACCAGGCGAAGCACGTGCTCCTTGGGTGGGATACGACGCAAAGCGGACCAGAGCCGCGGCGCAGCCAGCACGTAGATCCAACCGTCTGCGTGTAGAACGTCGACGTATTGCCAAGGCCATGCATCGTTGGCAGGGCTGGGGATATGGATCTCCTGCACGGCTTACCAGTTTCGAGTGCCCTCAAGAACACGACCGCCGCCACGCTCGCCCATGCGCCCACCTCCGTAGCCCCGCCTACACCCCCCACGAGCCACCCGTCAAGATCTTGCTTGCCCGCCCGTGGAATGACGTTCCCCCCGCCGCCGTTCGTCTTTCACACCGGCCGTCAACTTCCAAGGCAGGCATACCCATGAGAAACCTCACCCTCGGTGATCTCCGCCTCTCCCTCCGTGACCTCCTCGATACCCGCGTCGACGAGGTACGCCTCTCCCACACCGGCAAACTCTACGAGCCCCGCCTCCGCAAAAAGCAAACCGAGATCGAGGCCATCCCGGATCCCGCTCAAAAACTGGCCCCCTTCGCTGCCGAGCTCGCCTCCACGGACAACAACCACGACGGCCTCGGCACCGCCATTCATTACGTATGCCTCGCCGTCGAGGCCCACCCCACGCTCCCCGCCTCGAAAAAGAATGCCGCCAAGCGCATTCGTGAGACCTTCGTCCCCCAGCTCAACGTCCTCCGCCGTCCTTATGCCGACGAGGCCGCCGCCGCGCTCGATCTCCGAAAGGACCTCACCACCCTCGAACCGGACCTGAAAGCAATCACCACCCCCGGCGGCGGCAATCTCCACGCCTGGGCCAAGGATTTCCTCGCCGCGGGCGATACCATCGATTCCCTCCTCCGCGACCGCGCCAAGCTCCTCGCAGTCGCCGAGAATGCAGCCATCACCGGCCCGCTCCGCGGCTCGACCCTCGGCCTCCTCGGCCGCTTCCGCGATGCGCTCCGCGACGAGCTCGAAGAAGAGGGCTCACCCTTGCCCAAAAACCACGAGGCGTCCCTCTTCTCCTACGTCGACAAACTGAGCGCCGATCGCGCGAGCGCCGCTGCGACCCTCCCAGACGATCCCTCCGACCCAGCCCCGCCCGCCGAAGCAGCAGCGTTGCCTTGACAAAGGCCCCCGATCGGATCTAGCCGCGCGGAGCCTTCGAGGGTTCTTCCTCTTCCGCGTCGTCCTCTTCCTCAGCGTCGTCCTCGTCCTCCGCGTCCGCTTCGGCGTCCTCTTCGTCCTCGGCCTCATCCTCCGCCGCATCCCCCGCAAGCCGCGCGGCCCTCTCGTCTTCGTCCTCTCCGAAGAGCGACGGCCCGCCATCGGCCGCGTGCTCCGCGACGAAGACGTCCGCGATCTCGAGGAGCGCCATGATCTTCTCCTCGCGGATCGGACCGTAGATCGTGAGCGCCAGCGCCTTGCCCTCGACGCGCACCCACACCTCGCCGGACTCGCAGAGCAGCTCCCGGAGCGATCGCGTCAGCCACTTGCCGATCGACTTCGCCTGCGCGGCGGGCGCGTCGACGAGGTACGACGCGGCGAACTCCGGATGCTTGCGGAACTCGATGCCCGTGTTCAGCGCAGGTTTGCCGTCGACCCACGGCAAGGGACGCGCAGCGAACGCGGGGCCCGTCTCCTCGAGGCGCACGACCACCGTCTGGTGATCGCTGCTGCCCGCGAGATCACCCATGACGAACGTCGCGTAGGCGACACGCGGGACAAGCTCGTAATCGCCGAGCGCACGCCCGCCGCCCACGAGCTCCGTCACCCGCGCGAGCTCGGTCGGGAGCCCGGGGATCCGCTTCGGGCGCAGGTCCTTGGCCTTCTTCTTTTTCTTCGCGCCCTCCGCCGCCTTCGCCCGACCCTTGCTCGGGCCCCCGGAGCGACGCGCGCCGAGCGCCTCACGCCACGCGTCGATCGCCGAGAGAGCCCGCCTGTCGACCTGCCCGGTGAGCACGAAGATGAGCCCCGCGGCGATCGGCATGACGATCCACAACCACCACATGGCGCGGGAGCCTAGTCGGTCTGCAACATTTTTCCCACAGGATCGAGGCGACCGGATCGCGCCCTTCGAGGAGGTGAAACGTCGGCCCAGTTCCGTTACCGTAGACCCCACCCGATGCCTGCTTCCACGCTCTACTGGGTCACCCTCGTCGCCCTCGCCATCTGCGTGTTGCTCTCGCTGCTCCGGCGACAAACCGTCAAGCGCCTCAACACCGCGCAGCAGAAGTACCTCGAGGAGCGCAAGGATCGCGAGCTCGCGACGACCGAGCTCATCCGCGTCCGGGCCTCGTGTACCGCCGCCGAGAAGGAGGCCGCCGCCGCCAAGAGCGAGCGGGACGCGGCGCGCGTCGCCCAGGGAGAAACGAAACGCGCCCTCGACGAGCGTTTGATCGCCGATGAAGTCGCGCAGAAGACGATCGCCGAGCTCGCCCGCGCTGCCGAGGAGGTGCGCGGCGCGGCGGCTGGAAACGAGAAGAAGATCGAAGAGCTCACGCAAGCCGAGAGCGCCGCACGCACGGAAGCCGCTGCTGCCGCGAAGAAACTCGCGGACGTCGAGCGGCAACGCAAGGCCGCCGAGGACGAGCGCGCCGCCGTGAAGAAGCAACTCGCGGACGTCGAGGGCAAGCTACGCGAGCGTGAGGCGACCCTCGCCGGCGAGCTTTCGGCGGCCAAGGAGAAGGCCGCAGCCCTCGAGGTCGAGCTCGCCTCCGCACGCGAAAAGGCCACCCAAACGCCTGCGCCTCCCACCGCCCTGCCGACGAGCGGCGGCGGCGATTTCAACGCGGCGCTCGACGCCGATCCCTACCTGAACCGCGGTCAGAAAGAGACGATCCGCGGGACGTACAACCAGTTCACCGCGAAGAAGCGCTCTTCCTGAGCAGGCCGATCTCCTCACCATGGTAAAGGTCTCCGCGTGACGAGCGTGCTCCCCGCCCTCCTCGGCGTCATCCACCTCCCTCCCCTCCCCGGCAGCCCCCGATCGACCGGCAACCTCGGTCTCGCGGAAGAACGAGCCTTTCGTGAGGCCGAGCTGCTCGCGATGTGTGGCTACGACGGCGTGGTCATCGAGAACTTTGGCGACGCGCCCTTCTTCCCCGGCGCCGTCCCGCCGATCACGATCGCGGCGATGACGGCTTGCGCGCGCGCCGCCCGCGACGGCGCAAAGAGCCTCTTTCTCGGCGTGAACATCCTGCGCAACGACGCCGAGGCCGCGCTCGCCGTCGCCGTCGCCGCGCACGCCGACATGATCCGCATCAACGTCCACACCGGCGCGCGCGTCACGGATCAGGGCCTCATCGAAGGCGCCGCGCACCAGACCTTACGCACGCGACGCGCGCTCGCCGCCGAGCGGATCCGCATCTTCTGCGACGTCGACGTGAAACACTCCGCGCCGCTGGCGCCTCGACCGATCGACGAGGAGGCCCATGACCTCGCCGAGCGTGGACTCGCCGACGCCGTGCTCGTCACGGGCAGCGGCACCGGTCGCGCTGCCTCTGCGTCCGATCTCGCCATCGTCCTCGGCGCCGTCTCCGTACCCGTGTACGTCGCCAGCGGCGTCACCGAGGAGACCTTGCCCGCCGTCCGCGAAGCCCACGGCCTCATCGTTGGCTCCGCGCTCCGCGCCAACGGACGCGCCGGCGCTCCGATCGATCGCGACCTCGCGACGCGCTTCGCAGAAGCCTTCCGCGCCTCGCGTCGATGACCCCCGGGCTCACGCGACATCTCCCTCCTCGCCGCACGTTCCTCGTCGCCGTCACGCTCCTCGCGAGCTACAGTCTCGGACTAATGATCTCCGCCGCTGTCAAAAGCATTGCCCAAGCCAATAGCGCCTTGCCGTTACTTCTCATTCCACAAATCATCTTTTCAGGGGTGTTATTTAAAAGTGAAGGCGCTGGAAAATTTATCTCTT